>CAJJLI010000178.1 GCA_905192625.1 uncultured Clostridium sp.
TGTAAGAAATAAGCGGTTTAGCTGTCGCTCACTATAACCAGATTGCAGAGCAACTTCTTTCACCTGTACTTGTCCATGACTATCAGAAATCACGTTGGTTGCCAACAACAAAGAGTTCGAAACAACTTGCTTTTCAATGCGTTTATATAAAATTTGCTCGCATGTATTTATTAAACCTGTTATCGTTTTTGATGCCACAAAGGCCTGGTGTAGCGAATGAAACAGCTCGTTGTCAATATCCGCAAGCAAAAGCCGTTTATCTGTAAACTCCACTTGGCTTTGGCGTGTGATCTGATACAAACCACAGGAAGAAAGCTGGATAAGTAACAGAACACGGTAATTATTTGGTTCCATTCCTAACAAAACAGGGGTTAAAGACGCTCCCCACAGCTCGGCAATGACTGCGTTTCCATCAAAAGCAAGCGATAGTGTTCCACAAGCGTTGGGCATAAGCGTATATTGTTCTATAAACATATCATTCGTCGGAAATACGATGTTGTAATAGAGAATATATTTTCTTAGCCCCACATGTGAGGGAAACATATTGAATTGTTTGTCATTTTTGATAATCAAATTGTTCCCTCCTTGCTTTTCCATGTAAGCCTTTCAGCCTTTCATTATGCTTATCCGCCTAAAGTGAATCAATCAATTACGAATTCACTCCAAGAGCAGAGCGTTAAAATTCTCTCCTATCATTTCAAAAAAGTTTTACTCGGTAAATATATAAAATAAGTTTACCATAGTAAAGTGGAAGTTTCAATCAATTGAATTGTACATAATCATCTCTGTTTTTTAGACAAATATTACCTCGATTCTATGCTGTATTTTTACGGATTTCATTTCGCAATTCCCGGTAAAATTTTATCGCATTTAATCGTCTTGACTATAAGGAGACATTATAGTTTATGATACTCAAAGAGTCTTTTCCTATTAAGGTATATGGCTTATACAGTAAAGAAAGGAGTAATTTTGAAATTAATGTTAAAATATCGGAAAAGATATCCGAAACTAATTCTGTTAAACATCATAGGATTTTTTAGTTTCGTAGCGGTACAGCTTGGAAGAAGGACGGAACGATTATCGAACAGGGAACCCATGATGAATTAATGGTGAAGAAGGGATTTTGTGAAAAATTGTATATGAGTCAGTTCCAAAATCAAGCTTAAATATTTTACAGCAGCAACTGTTTGATTGCCTCATAACATGGAAAAACAAGAGATAAAAGCTGTAAAGCAAAGGATGCATTTGCGCTTTAGTGATATAAAAAACAATTTGAAAGGATTTGATTGTGAATGAAGAATGATATGATCATAGTAAAAAGTGAATTTGCGGCGTTAAAAAAAGTTGTTTTAACGCAATCGGAGTTTATCTTTCCGGAGCGGGAAGAAAGTAATAATGATGAAACGTTTCTAGCAGAGGAAAGCCTAAAACTATATGCAGGAGTTGACATCGCTGGAAAGGATTATAAAGATGTTTTTCCAGATCGTCAGAAGCAATGGGAAAGAGAACGTGAAGAATTAAAGAAAGTTCTTGAAAAATATGGAGTGGAAGTTCTTCGTCCTCGATTATTGACTGAATATGAAAGAAAAGTCGGTAAGGAATACGGCTGCTGTAATTTCTTTGTGCGAGATCCTTTTTTTACGATTGGGTCTTCCATCATAGAAGGTTCTTTACGCTTCTTTCACCGTAGAAATGAGGTCTTACCAATTAGAGATATTCTTATGGCAGAGGCTTATAATAGTGATGCTTTTTATGTGTCTGTACCAAAACCAGATATTTCAGAAGGCTTTGACGCCGAGAAAGGCCCTTTTCTGGAGGGCGGAGATGTTTTGGTTTTAGATAAGACTGTCTTTGTAGGGAATTCCGGGCAAGCCTCAAATTATAATGGTTTTCTCTGGCTGAAATCATACTTATCCCACTGGGACTACAAAGTAATCGAGGTTCCATTAAAAAAGGATGTACTTCACTTGGACTGTGCTTTAAGTTTGGTGAGAGATGGCTTAATGATTGTTTGCGAAGAAGCCCTTTTAAATGGAGTTCCTGAACCACTCAGGGACTGGGATAGAATTTCTGTTCCTTATAAGGATATTGCCCATCTGGCAGTGAATGGACTTCCGATTAATGAATCTACTTATATTTTAGATCCACAATTTGAATATATTGCAGAACAACTAAAAGCGAGAGGAATAACTGTTGAATATGTTGATTTTAATATTTCTCGAAGTTTAGGTGGTTCATTTAGATGCAGTACGCAACCACTTGTAAGAATATAAATCAATTTAATCCATTGGACTAAAAACCAAAATTTAAATACATTCGCTCCTGTAGGCGAATTAAAATAGAGCTACTGGAATTTTATAAGGAGGCAGTTATATGAAGAAAAAGTTCGCATTTTTGCTTATGGGGAGTCATTATAATCCGGAGGAGCATAAGGCTTGTTTTGAAACTGAAAAACAGATTAGCTATATTTTTACAGTTAAAAATTTTGAAGAAGCATGTGATAAGCTTTCTTTCTTAGAAAGTGAGGGTGTTGGTGCAATCGAATTATGTGGAGCATTTGGCGAAGAAAATGCTCAGAAGATGATAGAATTGACACACAACAAAATAGCTGTTGGATATGTTACCCACGAGTCTGAACAGGATAATTTATTTGCCAATTTCTTTTCGAATTTCGGATAAGATTATGAGCATTCCCTCCTGTAAGTATGTTTTGAGAATTACCAGGAGATAATTATTTTCCACACTTTAATAGTAGTGTAGAAGATATATTTGTCTTTTTTATTAAAGAAAACACAATGCAATTACTTATATTTATGATAGACCGTTAATTATGAGATGTTTTTTCATAGTTGACGGTCTTTTTTCTATAGTTATAAATTGACTAAACTTGGTAATTCTCTTATGATAATATTAACAATACGGTCTAAAGAGCGATATTACATATAGTTTTAATTATAGTTTATCTAAAAAGAAGTAAGGATAAGTTTTCAATTGATTGGAATAGAATCATTTTAATAAATTTTATATTTGTGTGACGAATATTCACACAAAAACACTGTCTATATAAGTGAAGGTATTATGTTACAGTGAAAGGGGATGCATATGGAGGATTTGCAAATTATAGAGCTGTATAACTCTCGTAATGAAACTGCAATAAGTGAAACTGACATCAAGTATGGATGTATGCTTCATAGTATTGCGATGAATATCCTGACAAATCATTGGGACTGCGAAGAAATTGTTAATGATACTTATGGTAAGGCGTGGAATGCTATTCCACCCGATAAACCAAACTTCCTAGGTGCATACCTGGGACGAATTACCCGTAACCTTTCAATTAATCGTTGGAATGCGCATAGAGCCAAAAAACGATATAATGGTCCGGATTTGTTGCTTTCTGAGTTAAGTGAATGCGTTCCTACCCCGCAAACGGTAGAGACCATAATGGAAGCTAAGGAACTGGCACAAGTGATTGACCGATGGCTTGGCACATTGTCCATTGATAACCGTGTTTTGTTTCTACGACGTTACTGGTTTGGAGATAGTGTTAATATCCTTGCCATTGAATGTGAAACATCAGCAAATAAGATGGCAAGTCGGTTGTATCGCTTGCGACAAAGTTTGAAAAAGGCTCTAGAAATGGAGGGGATATCATTATGAAAGAAAAGAAACTCTTTGATGCGTTAACTGAAGTTCGTGAAGAGTATATTGAAGAAGCAAGAACAACTAAGCTTAAAAAACAAGGTATGGGGTGGAAAAAATGGGTGGCAATTGCCGCTTCTACAGTTCTGGTCATCGGCATTAGTGGAACATTTATACTGCATAGCTTATACATTTTAGGTGGTAAGAAAGGAGTGTTCGGCTCAGGACATGGCGAGAGTAGTATTTTTATGTCCTATGCTGGGCCGGTATTTCCTTTAACTTTAAGTGAAGCAGACAGTAAGATTACTGCCACTCGTAATATTCTCTATGATTTTGTTCTGCCCAATGAGGGTAGTACACGTGTGTGGGGAACCAATGTAGAAGATAGTTATACTCTTACCAATTCTTCCACTGAAGATAAGACTATAAAAGCTCTTTACCCATTTGCCGGAAGTTTTAACGAGTTGAAAAAGAATATGCCTACAATTACCATGAATGGACAGGAAGTGTCACCTACATTGTTTGCAGGCGGCTATTCCGGAGGATTTACTGGTGTCCATGGTGGGAAGGACCCGGATAATAGTTATAATGTTTTAGAACTAAATAGTTGGGAGGCGTATAAATCGCTTTTAGAGGGCGGCGATTATCAGAGCAATGCTTTTGCATCTCACCCTGTCCTGTCTCAACAGGTGACTGTGTATACATTTAGTGATTTTGAGGCTCCAGTTGAGTATGATGCAGCAACACAAGCCATATCTTTTACTATTGATCCAAAAAAGACCACCATTTTGCAGTATGGCTTTAATGGTTCTGAAATAGATGGAGAAGGTTTTCGAAGATATAGTTATTTTGTTCCAAAAGGGGAGAATAAGAGTAGCGATAAAAAGCTGCTCATTGTAATTGGTGATGATATAACAGAGTATTCCTTGCAGGGATACAAAAACGGCGCTTGTAAAAAAGGCAATGAGCTTTCAGGTGTTTCAGCCACCGTCACACGGAGTGTGGGAGTTCTGTCGGATGTGATGGATGAGCTCATTGGTAACTACTTTGATCAATATGACGATGGAAACTCCCTAGTTGTATCCAAGGAGATGATCATCGGCGCTGTGTCTGAGTTTATGGCTCAATACGGGTTGCTTTCTGAATCGGTTCGTGATCGATACCAAACTGGGCGGATAGAGGATATCATTTCAGATACAAATAATGTAAAACGTATATTCTACTTGCAGTTTGAGGTAACAATTCCTGCCGGTGGAAGTGTTTCTGTCATAGCGAATATGCATAAAAAACCAAGCTTTGACTATGCTTGTGTAGACACTGACAACCAAGGTATACAAGGGTATGATATGGTTACTCAGTTGGGGAGCAACTTATCCATTGATGAGCTGACAGCAGAGTTAACCTCCCAAGATCATATTGAAATTGTTCGTCAAAATTACGGTTTTGATTTATCACAAGGGGTTGCTAAGGTGGAGTTAGATCCTACAAAAGAGCATTATTATTTAGAGATTAGACCAGTGGAGTCAAAAAAATAAACAAAGTTTATAATTTTTCCTAATATTCAACTAAGCCCTATTAGTTATGTAGAAATGGTGTGTTTGCTGTCCCGTCCTACATTGTAGAGCAAGAAAAGTCGGGAAGATTACTAGTGATAGTATTATAATTTAATTACAGTCAAGAAGGAGTGATGGCATGAGTGCTTGGACAGAAGGTTTGCAAAACGCTATTGAATATATGGAAAAAAATCTAACCGAGGATATTCAGGTAAAAGATATCGCTGAAAAGGCATATGTATCGGAGTTTCATTTTCAGCGTATTTTTTCAGTGCTGTGTGGATTTAGTGTTGCAGAATATATTCGTAACAGAAGGCTGACATTAGCGGCAAGAGAGCTGGCGGGAAGTGATGTAAAAGTAATTGATGTTGCCATAAACTATGGCTATGATTCACCATAGACGACGGGCCAGAGCAGGTCGTTCACGAGCGGAAGCTTCTCGTT
>CAJJLI010000179.1 GCA_905192625.1 uncultured Clostridium sp.
AAGGTATTTGATTTCCTAGATGAACACTATATGGACCCTATTACACTTGAAATGGTTTCTGACATCGCTGGCTTTTCTAAGTTTCATTTTTCCAGAATCTTTAAACAATGTTCTGGTTATAACTTTTATGATTATCTAAGCTATCTACGGATTAAATCAGCGGAGAATCTACTCCTTAATCCAGAAGTAACAATTACAGAGATTTCCTTACAATCAGGTTTTTCTAGTCTATCTACTTTTAATCGTACCTTTAAAAAGATTAAAAATTGTACACCATCTGAATATAGGAATCTTTATAATATAAGCCTGCACTCTTTATAAAGCGCAGGCTTATATTAAATACCTGATAAATTAAAAGACATGGATGAATATTTACTACCTGAAAAATTGAATGGAATGAAAGTCGACTTACTACCTCATATACTGGAAGGAATGAAAGTCAAACTTACTACCTCATAAACTGGAAAGAACGAAAGTCAAACTTATTACCTAATAAACTGGAAGGAATGAAAGTCAAACTTACTACCTGGTAAAAATACAAAAGTTACCATTCCCTTTCCTTTAAATTTATCAATCTCAAAGGATTGACTTACGTAATCAAGGTCTGAAGAACTTCCATCCCTTTTATCAAATTCTACAATACAATTTTGTTTTGTACCGTCCTCTTTCGTCAAATGAATATGTATTGTATTAACAGGCAGTGGCGTTCTACCACAAATCTCTATTCTGCTAACCCCTTCCTCACCAAAATCCATCGATTCAAATTCTAAGCTTACGTTATTTCCGATTCCTGTGACTGCCTCTGGTTCAATTAAGAAATCATCACCATACACACGGTTGCATTCTGCTGCATTAATTTTGCTGATTGCTTTATTCAGTTTTTTAAAACAAAAACCTTTTATATGTACCTTATTCTTTAAAACAAATGCAATCGTGGCTATTCCTTTTATTCTGCAAGGTAAGCGATAAGTTTCTTCTTGATAGGTATTCCATATGGATTCTTTTTGATACGATACCGTTGTTAGCTTTTCACTTTCTTCCTCCAAAGGACTTCCCTGCCATATCTCAATTTCATACCTCTCACTGGATAAAGCAAAAATTGGTATGGTAATCTCATCCGATCCATAATCACCAAAATCAATATTTTTATATATGACGCCACTCATCCCGTCTCTAGAAGTCGATATTCCTTTTTCATTCCCATTTCCAATGTCACCGATTGTATCTGAAAATAAGCCTGCTGAAATGAATTCATAAGGATTTAAGTACGCCTGACCTAAGCCTTTTGCATAAGCTTCAATGGTTGATATTATCTTTATCTTATCTGTACCGCTTTTTGACATACATTTCACGTAAAATTCCCCATCACCATATGCTTTTATTCTTGCAGAATGAACGTTCCCCTCATTCCTAATTTCTTCCATTACTGCATAAGATATTTCGATTCCAGCATTATTAACTAGCATCCATGTTAAGTCCGTATCGGTAGCATTTTTAGGATAAATATATGCATTACAAATCAATTCTTTTACATTTTCACTTAATTCATTTCCCTCTTCATAGGAAAGTTCAATCTTTCGAACTGGTATGTTTGGATGCCCGACACTACTTCTATCACAGTCACGAAAATCCTCCCTTGCACATATTCCTTTTCTTATTTCAGAATTCATGGCTATTAGTTTAATTGAACTACTTTTTAGGCCTTCTCCAGACACCGTAACATTAATTTCACCTTCCTCAAAAGTAGATCCTATTACCGCTAAAAGCTTTCCTTGAAAGAGTTTTCTTACATTGCTTTTATATTGATCGTAGTCGGTACTATCGCCGTTGTCTAACCCTAGAAGTCTACCAGAACCATCAATATCAACTTTTACATAGTTCATTGCATTTTCCACTGGATTCTGGTTCTCATCTACAACAGAAATAGTTAGGAAGCATAAATCCTCTCCATTGGCTAATAACGTTGTTTGATTCGTTGATAGTACAATTTCTTTCGCATCAAAGAAAGAATGTCTCACTTCACATGCAATTGGTTTACCATCGATGTCATAAGCGATTGCTTTGATTGTTCCCCTTGAAAAAGGAACCTTCCATTCGCCTAATAATTTTTTACCATTTATATGATCAATTGCTTGGCGACCATATGAAATATCATTTACAAAAAGCTCAACCATTGCACCATTGGTACATGCACGTATATCGATTAACTGTCCTTCGTTAAAATCCCAATATGGAAATACATGTACCATTGGGTTCTTCGTTGCATCTGTCCATGCAGATTTAAAAATATAGAATGCATCTTTTGGAAAACCTGCCGTATCTATCTGTCCAAAGTAAGAGTTTTTCGTGTGATATGGTGTTGGTTCACCGATGTAATCAAATCCTGTCCATATAAATTGCCCGAAACAAAACTCAGCATCACGATCATCAATAATACATTGCTCCACACTTTTTGCTCCCCAACTCGTCGTAGAATTTCCCAAAGCGGAACACTGTTCATCTTCATCGGATAATATCGTTCTTGATAGAGGAAATTTATAAACACCTCTGCTTTGCACAAGTGATGCGGTTTCACTTCCATAAATCACCCAATCTTTATACTTCTCATGATGAGCCTCATAATATTTTTCAGCATAATTATAGCCTGCAATTTTAACAATATCAGCACACTTTCTTGCATTTTCCCAAGGCATATAATTGGAGCCGATTGTGATAAGTGCATTTTCTTTCGGATCATGCTCACGTACCATAGCAACTAACCTTTTTGTTATTTCTTGACCGTACTCATCTGCATGTGTATCGTAAATCTCATTTCCAATGGACCATAACATTAAACTTGGATGATTTCTGTCACGGCGAATCCAACTTTTCACATCTTCATTTGCCCACTCTAAAAAGAAACGTCCATAGTCATATTCTGTTTTACTTCGTTCCCACATATCAAAGGCTTCATTTACAACTAAAAATCCCATTTCATCGGCCAATTCCATAACTTCTTTTGCCGGCATATTGTGACTTGTTCGAAGTGCATTCACTCCCATCTCACGGAGAATTCGGAATTTCCTACGCATTGCTTCTTTATGAAATGCCGCTCCAAGGCATCCAAAATCATGATGTTCACATACCCCATGGACTTTTAATCTTCGTCCATTTAAGATAAATCCTTCTTCTGGATCGAATTTCATTGTACGAAAACCAATTGTAATTCGTTCGGAATCAAGTTCTTCTTCATTGGACATGTCATACAATGTAACTCGTAGTTCGTAGCAATGTGGAGATTCAACATCCCAAATATTTGGATTCTTTACTAGCTCCTTTAATGATGCAGTGTTGGTTTCATTTATATCGCTATTTCCTATTGATACCTTCTTTAAACCAAAATCCTGAACTATTTCATCCTCATACCATAAGGAATATTGACACATAATGTTATTTGTTATTTGTCCATCGACCTTTGTTCCAACTTCTAAGAGGTAATCATCCCCTTGCACTTTACTCGTGATATATGATCCATCCAACGGAAGATATGCTCTACTACATTCCTTAATCCAAACATTACGATAAACTCCTGCACCAGAATACCAACGGCTGTTGGGAGATTGATACCTAACCTGAACAAGCACTTCATTTTCACCATCTCTTAACTCCTTGGTTATATCTAGTGTAATGGCAGAATAACCGTATTTCCAATCACCGACTTTTTGATTGTTGATATATACCGTGGAGTCCATATAAACCCCATCAAATCGAAGAATAACCCTCTCTAAAGAATCTAACGTAGAACTTAATTGAAACTTCTTATAATACCATCCACAACTATTTTCATACAGATTATGTACATTATAAATCAACCAATCATGAGGTACTTCAACTGGACTAAATTGATCCAAACTAACAAGTACCTCATCCTTAGCCCCATCAAGGTTTGTCTTTAAGAACCGCCATTCGTCGTTAAATAATCTTACCATTCCTATCCCCCCTGGTCTATTAATCTTAATATGAATAAATCTCACATTGTTGTATTCCCTATATGATTTTGTTACCTATGCATATATTAGTCGATGAAAAAGTTTTAAGCATGGTAATTAATATACTGTTTTGACTGAATTTATCAAGATAGAGTAGTTTTTGAACTGCGAAGTATGAATTATAAAATTTATATAAGCTATATTTAAAAAATATTCCATGACAGCATAATATAAGTTTTATATAGAAATATATCTATATTAAATTATGGAGCAATCTAATATAGGTATTCATTTACTCTTTATAGAAACTTTCCATCGGCCCTAAATAAGAAGGCTTTATGGCTTTATCCTTTGGATATATTAAAATTCTCTCCAATACCAATCCTGCTTCCATGGCTCCGATTGTGATTTCTTCCATTCCTGTACCAAAATGTACTTTGTTATAGCTTGCACGAACCTGATTCAATACACCATCACACCATCTTCCGTCACCATGATCACCAGCTCTAAAGTCATTCGCCACATGAACAACAATCTGTTGTTTTTCATCTTTGGTCGTAATCGTATAATGTATCCCTTGATTCTTTACTACCGGGTTTGTAGGAGCAGTCCGTACTTCAATGATATATTCACCAGATTCCTCAATGAGAAACCGATATGTAAGAGATGGTTTATCTTCATGCTCACCAAACGTAGCAGTAGTAGGAAACACCTTCATTGCATTACCACTTTTCCCATACTCCCTTAAATGCTTAAATACACCTTTCTCTGTATCATGTTTTTTGCAAAAATGGTGGGCATCCATAGTAATCACTCCACAGTATTCTAAAAACGTCATAGGTTCTAAGTTCTTAGTATTCACTGCTTTCCCATATACATGAACCGCTACGGTTGTTTCACTTTCTTTTATTAAAAGCCTTACCTTTTGAAGTTCCTTTGGTAACAGGGATTGATTACAAACCAACCTTACTTCTATTTGGTCTTTAACTATCCCCTTCATCGGAGTCACCGTAAGCCAATCACAAGCCCACCCAGACATTTCAATTACTTCGATGGAATACTCTAGTTCGCCAATGCCATCGTTTGCAATTTCTAATATAACTTCTGGCTCTAATAAATAATCTGGATCATTTACATTGTGGATAACATTTATATTACCTGTATTCACTATTTTGCTTGCATATAAAAAGTCCTTTACTTCAATGGTCATTGGTGATCCATAATTTTTAACTGCAATTTTATCATCATCTTTTCTTGATACTATCATACGAGGTTTATGGGCTGGTTCAACTTGCATTCGGACTGGGTAGCGATAATTATCTTCATTCCAGCTAACAAAACCAATATGTTGTGCTAAATGCATTCCATCCCATTTACCCTCTTTGAAATGTGAAAAATCCTCTGCCAACTGTTTATCTAGGTGGATGCATTCCGTTACTTTATCCGAATAAGTATTTGCAATTGTTTTTCCTTGGGAGGCGTAAAATGCATTTTTCCCAGCATAAAGGTGCATTCTTAGTAAGTTAATACTAGCTTTTGCTGGATAATATATCAAACTGTAGAAGGCCTCTTTTTGAATATCGTTTAAATTCTGATAAATCTCTTCGTTTCTATATTCCACGAATTCTGCAAAGGCAAGCATTCGATCCGTCTCTAAATAATGAC
>CAJJLI010000180.1 GCA_905192625.1 uncultured Clostridium sp.
CCTTCCCTGCCGCCTCATCTAACATATTTTAAACATCATGATATTGTAATAATCCATTTACAATATTCCCCAATTCGCGTTATAATATATACAAATATTGGAATAAGGAGGGCGTATGAGATTTCATGAACAAAATCAACGTTTGATTGTTACGAATGGACAGTCTACCCTTTTCATAGAGCCTTGGGGCGAAAATTCTCTAAGAGTTCGTATGACGATGGAAGCAAAGATGGATGAGAATGATTGGGCTCTTATAGAATCACCCAAGGAGACAGACTCATACATTGAATTTAAGGAAATCGACCTTACAGAACCTTGGTATTATGGAGAAGATCGGATTTCCTACAAAAAGTCAGGAATAGAAGCTTATCTGATCAATGGTAAAATCACAGCGAAGGTTTCACATGAAGGAAGTATAACTTTCTATAATGACAAAGGGGAGGTTCTACTCGAAGAATACTGGCGAAACCGAAATCGCATCGATCGTTATTGTGTTCCTCTTCGAATCGATGCTAGAGAGATGCGACCTTTGATCGGAAGTACTGACTACAGTCTTACTATGCGCTTTGAGGCATACGAAGATGAAAAAATCTTTGGTTTAGGACAATATCAAGAAACGAATCTCAATAAAAAAGGAGCTATTTTAGAGCTAGCTCACCGGAATAGTCAAGCAAGTGTTCCTTTCATGTTAAGCAGTAGAGGATACGGGTTGTTATGGAACAATCCAGCCATCGGTACTGTAACCTTTGGTGCAAATAAGACTGAATGGACTGCAAGGAGCACCAAAAAACTAGATTATTTTATAACTGCTGCTGATACACCTTCAGAAATTGTAGAGCAGTATGCAAAAGCAACCGGTACGACTCCAATGATGCCTGAATATGGTCTCGGATTTTGGCAATGTAAGCTTCGTTATCGCAACCAAGAGGAATTATTAAACGTCGCACGAGAACATAAAAAAAGAGGTCTTCCAATGGATGTAATTGTCATAGATTTCTTCCATTGGACAAGACAGGGAGATTTTAAATTCGAACCAAGAGATTGGCCAGATCCTGAAGCTATGGTGCAAGAATTAAAAGAGCTAGGCATTACACTTGCTGTTTCGGTATGGCCGACAATCGATGAAAAATCTGAAAATTTTAATAAAATGGCTGAAAATGGATATCTTGTAAGCTCGGACCGTGGTATAGGATTTCATATGAATTGGATGGGTGACACTATCTTTTTCGATGCAACCAATCCAGGCGCACGGGATTTCGTTTGGCAACGTTGCAAGGAAAACTATTATAGCAAGGGAATTCGCTTATTTTGGCTCGATGAAGCGGAACCTGAGTATGGTCCTTATGATTTTGATATCTATCGTTACTATATGGGCCCAGCCCTGCAATGTAGTAACATCTATCCTGTAATGTATGCAAAAGGATTTTATGAAGGTTTAAAAGCTGCCGGCGAAACAGAAATTATGAGTCTGGTTCGATGCGCTTGGGCCGGAAGTCAGCGATACGGTGTGCTATCTTGGTCTGGTGATATTCACTCTTCTTTCCGTGCTATGAGAGAGCAACTGCAAGCTGGGCTAAATATGGGGATCGCTGGCATTCCTTGGTGGACAACGGATATTGGTGGATTCCTTGGTGGAGATATACATAACAAGGACTTTCAGGAATTGCTTGTTCGTTGGTTTGCCTGGGGCGTTTTTTGCCCAGTGTTTCGTCTACACGGGGAACGTTCTCCATTTTATGAAAGAGAAGATGAATTTATCAATGGCGTTCGTCAAATCACATCTGGGCAAGATAACGAAGTTTGGAGTTTTGGGGATGACAATTATGAAATCTTAAAAGAATTTTTGTTTATGAGAGAACGTTTACGCCCTTATATAAGAGATTGTATGAGAGATGCACATAAAAAAGGAAGCCCTGTTATGCGTCCTATGTTTTATGATTTTCCAGAAGATCCAACTTGCTGGACTGAACAAAATCAATACATGTTTGGACCGGATTTATTAGTAGCTCCTATATTTTTTGCAGGTGCTACTACGAGAACGCTTTATCTTCCATCACACACTATGTGGAAAGATGCTAAGACAGGGAAGGTCTATAGCGGTGGTCAATATGTATGCGTAGATGCCCCAATGAATGTCATTCCTGTCTTTATCAAAGATTGTAAGGACATTACGATCTATCCAGAGAACAATGAATAAATTGAAACGAATGTAAACACTTGTCTTATTATTGGCTTTCTACTTGTATTATAAGGTACTCTTTTTATCATCGGCCATATTTTTATTAATATAATATATGGAGGGAATTTGTTTTTGTTTTTGTTTCACAAATGTTATGTAGTTACAAAAATATTATAAGAAAAGAGGTAATGAATATGGACCCAGACTTACTGTTGTTTCAGGTACTCTCAATTGTTATCGCCTTACTATCTTTTATTTTTGCTGCGTGGCTTTATCGTTGGGTGGTACGCCAACCACAACAAAACAAAAGAATCACCGAAGTTGGTACATTGATTCAAAAAGGTGCTAGTACTTTTCTTAGAAAAGAATATCAAGTATTAGCTAAATTCGCAGGTGTTACCGCAATACTTATTTTTATTTTTCTACCTAGTCCAATTTGGAAAGGTGATATTAGCAAAAATATCACGATGGCAATCACTTATTTACTTGGTACCGTATTTTCCGGAATTGCAGGTAAAATAGGTATTCAAATTGCAACGATTGCTAACATGAAAACTGCCGAAGCTGCTAAGCACAGTATACAAAAATCATTTCTCTGTGGTTTTCGTGGTGGAGCAGTTATGGGTATGTCTGTCGTTGGAACAAGCCTTTTGGGTGTAACACTTATTCTACTAGCAACCAATAACTCGACTGCACTACTAGGATTTAGCTTTGGAGCAAGTTCCCTGGCACTATTTGCAAAAGCTGGCGGTGGTATATTTACGAAGACTGCAGATATTAGTGCCGACCTTACTGGTAAAGTAGAACTTGGAATTCCAGAAGATGATCCAAGAAATCCTGCGGTTATTGCAGATAATGTTGGTGATAATGTTGGTGATGTTGCCGGAATGGGCGCTGACTTATTTGACTCAAACGTTGCTTCGATGGCTGCTGCCTTCGTGCTTTCAACTTCACTTGATAAAACTGGCGCTGCCAACAATACTTCTATGGTATTTTGTTACGCAGCTCTTGGCCTACTAGCATCCATCATTGGCGTTGGTTGTGCAAGAATGGGCAAAAAAACTGGACCTACAAAAGCTTTAAATACAAGTACATATACGACGACTGCTATCTATGTTATATTAACTGGAATTGCAACTGCGGTATTCTCTTTTGAATGGAGAATCTGGGGCGCATCCATCATTGGATTGGCAGTTGGTGTCCTCATCGGTATCGCAAGTGACTATTTCACAAACGATGATAAAAAACCAGTTCACAATGTTGCTCGCGTGTCAAAGGACGGCCCAGCTTTTACAATCTTATCAGGAATTTCCTATGGCTTTTTAAGTGCTCTTCCAGCAATGGTTGGTATTGCTGCTTCTGCTCTTGCAGCTTATAAATTATGTGAACCAATTGGACCTGGTTATGCGATGTTTGGTATATCAATGGCTGCTGTTGGTATGTTATCCATCGTTGGTATGATAATATCAAACGATGCATACGGCCCAATCGTAGACAATGCCAGAGGTCTTGCTGAAATGGGCGACCTTGGAGATGATGTCTTAGAAGTTACAGATTCCCTTGATAGTGCAGGTAATACAGTAAAGGCAGTTACAAAAGGTTTTGCAATTGGAGCTGCTGGACTGACTGTTATTTCCTTATTAGGAGCATTCTTAAATGAGGTAAATGAAGCTGCATTGGAACTTGGAGTGAAAGGTATTGAAGGCTTTGATATCATGAATCCAACTGTATTTTTTGGATTGCTGATTGGCGCTGCCATCCCTGCTGTTTTTTCTGCTATGTTAATGCTTGGTGTAAATCGCAACGCTGGTCGTATGGTAAAAGAAATTCATAGACAATTTAAAGAAATCCCTGGCCTAGTAGAAGGCAAGAAAGGTGTAATACCTGAGTATGATAAATGTATTGAAATTGCAACCGTTGGTGCATTAAAAGAACTCATTCCTGCTGGTTTAGTAGCAATACTTTCTACCATTGTTGTTGGTATGGTAGGTGGTGTGCAAGCAATTGGTGGTTTCTTAACCGGTAATATTGTTAGCGGTTTATTACTAGCTTTATTTATGTCCAATGCAGGTGGCCTATGGGATAACTCTAAGAAATATGTAGAGTCCGGTCATGAAGGCGGAAAAGGTTCCGATACACATAAAGCTGCTGTCGTTGGAGATACCGTAGGGGATCCTTTTAAAGATACCGCTGGTCCTTCCATCAATACGCAAATTACGGTTGTATCATTAATTGCCACACTTATGTGTAGTATCTTCCTTTCATATTCTATTTTCTTTTAAAATGATTAATTTTAGGTAGATACTCAAACTAGATTATCAACTGAATAAATTTGAATGCTCTACTATGAAATATTCTAATACATAAGTGTTTCAATTACGCACAAAAAGCTTCCTTTTAGGAAGCTTTTTGTTTGCAGTTAAACTTATATTTAAGATTTATATTTCCTCTTCAGGATTAAGCATATGTGCCACGTTACGCCTCGTAATGTTAGCTCTTAATTACTCACTTCAAATCTTACTTTGAAAGTTGCTGATGGTAAAAAATACGTTTTGATGATTTTATCAAGTTATAAGTATTTGAAATTATATCAAGGTGCCTATACTAGATTGCTTTACCTACGCATTCTTTATATTGTATACTTTTTTATACGTCTTTTCTTATGGTTTACTCAAATTTATTGTAGTTTGATAAGTGTTTTATAAACACATTTGCTTCTTCCATAGTATTATATAAACCTAAGCTAACCCGTATCATACCGGTTTCCACATCTTCTTTCTTATACTTTGGCCGGAACCGTTCTCCTAGCAATCGATCACAATAAGGATGCGCACAGAATTTTCCATAACGCATCGATATTCCCTTTTGTTTTGCAAATTCCTCTGCTACCGTTTCAAACTTACATCCTTTTACATTAAAACATACAATACCCAAACGGTCCTCTATATGGTTCGTATCGCCATATAGTATCACATGTTGCATCTGCTTCATTTCATGGATTAAATATTCTTTGATTTGTCTTTCATGTTCGAAAATCTGTTCAAATCCTATCGACTTTAGATCTTTTAAAGCTCTTGCCATCGCAATTACACCTAAAAAATTCTGGGTTCCTGCTTCGAGACGTTCTGGTATGCGATTCCATTCTAAGGAATCGTCGTACACATGTTCAACGATTCCTCCCCCTTTTAGAAATGGTTCTACATCACTTAAGTAATCTTTCAAACCGATGACTGCTCCACTTCCAAAAGGTGCATATGCCTTATGTGCTGAGAATACAAGAAAATCAATTTGTTCTTCCTCACACTCTCCTCGCATATTCACTTCTTTATGTGCTACAATCTGAGCTCCATCTACTACTATCTTAGCACCATATTTGTGGCATATTCTTGCTATTTTATTGATATCGTTGATATACCCAGTAACATTGGACGCCGCAGTAATAG
>CAJJLI010000181.1 GCA_905192625.1 uncultured Clostridium sp.
CGCCTTCACGAGAAGGAATGCGCTTATGGCCTATCATCGCGATATTAACCATCATATTCGTAGGTAAAGAATACAACAAACTTGGATGGGTTATGCAGTTACATTATGGTACAAAGCGTGATAACAATGTTTTCCGTTTCAATCAGTTAGGACCAGACACTGGATTTGACTGTATCAATACAGAAAGCTCTTCTGCTGAAATGGCTAACTTCTTAAACGCATTAAACGCAACAGATGAACTTCCAAAAACAATTATTTACTCCTTAAATCCTGCTGACAACGCAGCAATTGGAACTGTTATTGGATGCTTCCAAGACGCTACTTGCGTTGGTAAAGTACAACAAGGTTCTGCTTGGTGGTTCAATGATCATAAGGTTGGCATGATTGATCAAATGACTTCTTTAGCTAACTTAGGACTATTAGCTAACTTTAACGGTATGCTAACAGATTCAAGAAGTTTCTTATCATACACAAGACATGATTACTTTAGAAGAATTCTTTGTGACTTAATCGGAACTTGGGTTGAAAATGGTGAATATCCAAACGATATCGAATTCTTAGGACAAATGGTTTGCGATATTTCTTACTATAACACTAAGAGATACTTCGGATTCTAATATAAATAGAAAGTTGGTACAAGATAATTTATATCTTGTACCAACTTTTTTTCTTATTTTGAATTTCCTACTTGAAATATCCCAATCGGTATATTACAATATGGAGTTGAGTAAAGTTTATACATAGATATCGGAAAGAAGAACACGTGCTGAATCGTAGGCACAATTCTTATACAGGATAAACCAATATCTTCCACTTTACGAACATGAAATGAAATGACTTATAAAATAAAACGTCATTCCCATATTTGGAGGTGCTTATGAAACACATTATTAGTCCACTTGATTTATCTGTCGATGAGCTTGCAAACGTTCTTGATTTAGCGGAACAGATTATCAACGACCCAAAAAAGTATGCCGAATGTTGTCACGGTAAAAAATTAGCGACCTTATTTTACGAACCAAGTACCAGAACGAGATTGAGTTTTGAGGCTGCCATGCTGAATTTAGGTGGTAGTATACTTGGTTTTTCTTCTGCTGATTCATCTTCTGCAGCCAAAGGTGAAAGCGTTGCTGATACCATTCGTGTTGTTTCCAGTTATGCAGATATATGTGCAATGCGCCATCCAAAAGAAGGTGCTCCATATGTTGCTTCTACTTATTCTTCTATTCCAGTAATTAATGCTGGTGATGGCGGTCATAATCATCCGACCCAAACTCTCACAGATTTATTAACAATTAAAAATCTAAAAGGTAGACTAGATAACCTAACAATAGGATTTTGTGGAGATTTAAAATTCGGACGAACTGTGCATTCACTCATTAACGCTATGGTTCGCTACGAAAACGTTAAGATTGTACTAATTTCCCCTGACGAATTAAAAATACCTACTTATTTAAGAGAAGAAGTATTGGATAAAAATAATGTTAGTTATTCCGAAGTTAAAGTGTTAGAAGAAGTTATGCCTGAACTAGACATTCTATATATGACAAGAGTTCAAAAAGAACGTTTCTTTAACGAAGAAGACTACATCCGATTAAAAGATAGTTTTATCTTGGATTCTAAAAAAATGGAACTTGCCAAAAAAGATATGTTAGTATTACATCCACTTCCTCGTGTAAATGAAATTGCTACCGAAGTAGATGATGATCCTCGTGCCGTTTATTTTAAACAAGCCCAATTTGGTGTATATGTACGTATGGCATTGATTATGACATTACTTAATATCACAGTTTAGAAGGGAGAAGTAAAATGTTAAACATTGGTGGATTAAATCAAGGTGTTGTAATCGATCATATTGATGCAGGCAGTGCCATGAAAATATATGAATACCTACAGTTAGAAAAACTAGATTGTAGTGTTGCTATTATTAAAAATGCAAAAAGTAATAAGATGGGCAAAAAAGATATCATAAAAATCGAAGGCCCTCTTGTTGTTGACTTAGATATTCTTGGCGTAATTGATCCAAACTTAACTATCAATATTATAGATAATGGAAACATCACACAGAAGCGTCATTTACATCTACCAGAATTGGTAACTGGTATTATTAAATGTAAGAACCCAAGATGTATTACTTCAGTTGAACAAACAATTCCACATAAATTTAAGCTAACAGATAAGAGCAAAGGCGTTTACCGTTGTATCTACTGCGAACAAGCTTTTAAAAGAAATTAGTAATAAAAGTTAATAAACAAGTCCATTTCACTTATTAATTACCCGTGGAATGGACTTGTTCTTATATAAATCATTTATTAAAATTCTTATACGTCTCGTTTGAACTTTTTTATTGAAATCTTCTTATATATGTCTTGTTTGATCCTTTTTAAAAATCTATATATATATATGTCTTGTTTTAATCTTTTTATTGAAATCTTCTTATATATGTCTTGTTTTAATCTTTTATTTAAATATTCTTATAAATGTGTCATTCGCACAGTCATATCTTCTATAATTACTAGAAAAAAATCATCACTTTCATATATCTTAAAACAATCCGGTAATAACTCCGTCTTCATTTACATCGATTCGTTCTGCTGCCGGTACTTTTGGTAGTCCTGGCATTGTCATAATACTTCCAGTAATCGCAACGACAAACCCAGCTCCTGCTGACACATAGATATCTCTAATGTGAACAGTAAATCCACTTGGTCTACCTAGTCTAGTCGGATCATCTGACAATGAATACTGATTTTTCGCCATACAAACAGGTAAGTTACCAAATCCTAAGGATTCTAATTTTTCAATTTCTTTTTCTGCAACACTGTCAAAGCTTACGCCATTGGCACCATAAATCTCTTTTGCAACTGTCTCGATTTTTTCCTTTAGAGATATTTCATTACAGTACAGAGGTTCAAAATCGCTTTCCTTCGTTTCAATTGTTTTTAATACTTTATTGGCTAAGTCGATTCCACCCTCGCCACCTTTTTCCCAAACTTCTGAAAGAGAAAACTCACAGCCTCTTAGCTCGCAAAATTCTTTTACATAAGATAGTTCTTTTTCTGTATCGGTAGAAAATTTATTTAACGTCACAACAACAGGAACCTTATATTTTTGAATGTTTTCAATATGTTTTTCTAGATTCACAATTCCTTTTTGTAATGCCTCTATATTTTCCTGGGAGAGTTCAGTTTTTGAAACACCACCGTTGTATTTTAATGCACGCACAGTTGCAACTAACACTACCGCCGCTGGTTTTAAGTTTGCAATTCGGCATTTGATATCAAAGAATTTTTCTGCTCCTAAATCCGCTCCAAAACCCGCTTCTGTCACTACCACATCCGCTAACTTTAAGGCTGTTTTTGTTGCTCGAACGCTGTTACATCCATGCGCAATGTTCGCAAAAGGTCCACCATGAATGATGGCTGGCGTATTTTCAAGTGTTTGTATAAGGTTTGGCTTTATAGCATCCTTTAATAGCGCTGCCATAGAACCAACTGCATTTAGTTCTTTGGCTGTAATTGGTTTTCCTTCATAAGAATAAGCAACAATAATTCTACCTAGTCTCTCTTTTAAATCCTCCATATTCTCTGCTAAGCAAAGAATTGCCATAATTTCAGAGGCAACGGTTATAATAAAGTGATCCTCTCGCACCACACCATCTGATTTTCTACCAAGACCAACAATTACGTTTCTAAGTACACGATCATTCATATCCACACAACGCTTCCAAACAACTTGATTTGGATCAATTTGCAGCTGATTCCCTTGATGTAAATGATTATCAAGCATCGCTGCTAACAAATTATTTGCTGAGGTTATAGCATGAAAATCTCCTGTAAAATGTAAATTCAGATCTTCCATTGGCACTACCTGGGCATTACCTCCCCCTGCAGCTCCTCCTTTTACTCCAAAACACGGTCCTAAGGATGGTTCTCTTAATGCAATTACTGCCTTTTTATTTAATTTTCCAAGTGCTTGCCCAAGTCCAACTGTAGTAGTTGTCTTTCCTTCTCCCGCCGGTGTCGGATTGATGGCAGTTACCAAAACGAGCTTACCATCTTCTCTATCTTTAATAGTCTCCCAAAGCTCATCTGTAAATTTTGCTTTGTACTTACCATAAAACTCTAATTCATCCTCATTTATTCCAAGCTTTTTAGCTACTTCACTTATGTGTTCCATTTTCGCTGCTTGTGCAATTTCTATATCTGTTTTCATACAAGTTCCTCCTACCGTTGATGAATATTTTAGCAATTCATTAACACCATTATATCAAAAAACGAAAAGAAAAGAAGTCATTTTCTTATTATAAATTAAATAACTTATTATAATTTTGACTAATAACTTATGATAAATACTTATTTATAAAAATAAAAGTGATGACAATCTTGAAACTTGTATTTTATATCACTCTTCTATATAATGAATGATAAGAGTGAGCAACTTAAAAAAATAGCAATTCAGTTCTTTTGCTTATGTTTTTTAAAGCAAAGAGATGAATATTATATTAAACAGGCACGGTGGATTGTGTGAAAATAGAAATCAATTTTTACACGCAAGTTTATGCTAATGTGCTACAAACTTATGATGCGCAAAAACGTGCGTAAGAATGGGGATAAAAATGAAATATAAAACTATAATTTTTGATTTAGATGGTACCTTACTAGATACCTTAGAAGATTTAAAAAATAGTGTAAACTATACTTTAGAAAAGTACCACTATCCAACAAGAACCTTAGCTGAAGTTCGTGACTTTATAGGAAATGGAGTAAAAGTACTTCTTACCAGAGCCTTTCCAGTGAATACACCTATTACATTAATTGAGGAAGCATTGATAGTATTTCGTGAACATTATGCAAAACATATGTATGATAATACTTGCTTATACCCTGGAATTCTTGAGTTGTTAACCGAATTAAAAAATGCAAACTATCGGTTAGCTATCGTGTCCAACAAATTAGATAGTGCCGTAAAAGAGCTCAATGAACGTTTTTTCACAGAATACATTCCACTCTCCATTGGTACAAGTGCAAATGCAAAAAAACCGAATCCATTTCATGTTCTGGAAGTTATGAAAACTTTAGATTCTACCGCAACAGATACTATATATATCGGTGATTCCGACGTTGATATTGAAACAGCTAAAAATGCTGGAATACCATGTGTCGGTGTTTCTTGGGGATTTCGAGGTAGAGAATTTTTAGAAACTCATCATGCCGATTATGTAATTGACCACCCGAGTGAACTAATGGAGATTATAAAATAATCTAGTCAGGATGAGTCGTATATTAAAATCTGTAAATTTAAAGTGATAGAATCTATCACATATCAGATTCTCCCAAGAATCTGATCAAAAAGTTTAAAGGATGCCACCATTAGGCGGCACCCTTTGCACTTTTTCTTATGTTAACTTTAAGTATTTGATTCATTTATCACTTGTATGTTTCAACTTTTAGGTTTCCATGTATATTACTATTTTTTCTCGAGTAATAAATTATTGGAACAGCAAATATTATAACATATTATTTACTATTTTCACCTTGTAATTCATGGCATCTTTCCCTTAGATATACAATTTTTTCCCTTTTTTTTTTCTTCAAACAAGGCAACATCATCAGTAT
>CAJJLI010000182.1 GCA_905192625.1 uncultured Clostridium sp.
ATCTGCTTTGCTTGGATGTCTTTTTGCTACTTCATAGCGTTTACGTTTCTCTTCGTTGACAGCATGTGGATTATCCGCTGGTAATTTTTCAAACATAGCAATGATCTTCTCACTTAGTTTTCCTTGGCAGATATATTTCGCAATTACAGTGTTATTCTCTTTCACAAGGGCTTCTCCATTCACAAGAGAATTCCAAGCATGTTCTGTATCTGGCCAATAAGCTAACGTTGCGAACAATCCAACTTTTTTCCCTTGAATTGTAGTTAAGAAGTTTTTAGCTTCTTCATTCGGACCGGATTTATCAACCCAATAGCCCGCTAAAATCACGTCATAATCCTCTAAGCTTTTTACCTCGTTCATAGGTAATATCGTTTTATTTTCCATAGGAAGTCCTTCGTAGATACCTTCTGCTAAAGTTTTTGTATTTCCTGTTTTGCTTGAATATGTTACTAATACTTTCATTCTTTATTTCCATAACACTGTATTGTCGTGTTATTGCCACCTCATTGTTTATTTTATTTCATGAGTGGCATCCTTTCTGTATTTTTTCTATCTTATAAATCACATAATCTAAATTAATTTCTATGCTTTAAACTTGATAACGTATTTAAACTTTCTTTACTTCGAATAAGGTAACGTTTATACTGCATTTCAATATTTCACATAAGCCAACATTTATATGAATTGCAGCGTTTCTAGTACGCCAACGCTTCTTAATTATTTCTACACTTCGAATGTTGCAATGCTTTTAATAATTTTTTACACTTCTAATGCTTCAATGCTTTTTAATAAATTTCTACCCATTAAAATCGATAACGTTTATATTTTATACCTCAAATATGCAGCGCATTCTAATTAGTACATACACAATCGATATGAACGTGATTTGTACATATTATCATAAACCAATACTTAATTTTAAGCATGCTTGCGTGACATAATCGGAACAATATAAGGACACTGATTTCGTTCACACCATCGAATATCTGCTTGAATACCATAAACTTCTTTTAAACGTTCCTCTGTAATACCCATCTCAACATTTCCTTGGTAAATGATTGAACCGCGCTTCATAATGATAATGTTATCACTGAATTGAATTGCCTGGTTGATATCATGTAAAACCATAACTATCGTCATATGGTACGTTTCATTTAGCTCTTTTACTAAATTCAAAATTTCATATTGAAAATAGATGTCTAGATACGTCGTTGGTTCGTCTAAAAATAAAATATTTGTTTTTTGTGCTAAGGACATTGCTATCCATGCACGCTGTCTTTCGCCACCCGATAGTTCGCTAATTTTTTTATTTTTCATTCCCTCAAGCCTAGTTACTTTAAGTGCCCAAGCTACGACCTCTTCTTCCTCATCGTCTGTGGATTTAAAAAAACTTTGGTAAGGAGCACGTCCAAAACGTACCAGGCGTTCAACCGTTATATCACCAGGAGCTTGATTTTGCTGATATACAATCGCCATTTTTTTTGCAATATCCTTGGTTGATAAATTACATAAATTTTGACCATTTAATTGAATGCTACCAGACATCGGTTGTATCTGATTCACCAATAGATTCAAGAGTGTTGATTTTCCAGAACCATTTGGGCCAATAATCGTGGTGATTTTACCTACTTCGATATCTGTAGTTAAATCAACGATAAAAGGATGATTGCTATAGGTAAAATTGACTTTATTAACTTCCATACGTACCACTATCCTTTCTTAATAGGTATAAGAAGAAGGGACCTCCGATTACGGTCATGATTACACCCACTGGTATTTCATATGGTGCGGATAAGGTTCGTCCTAATGTATCTGCAAGTAACAATACAAATGCACCAAACAAAGCTGAAAACGGTATTAAAATCCTGTGATCAGAACCAATCAGCATTCTTGAGATATGTGGGACAACTAGCCCCACAAATCCAATAATTCCAACATAGGCAGTAGAGATGCCAGCTAAAAATACAGCAATCATAGAAATCACAATACGTAATAGGTTTGGATTGAATCCAAGACTTTTTGCATTCTTGTCGCCAAGGGCTAAAATATTACAACTTTTGCTTAGTGGAATTGCAATGCAAAGCCCAATTACAGTGTAAATGCACATCATTTTTACTTGGTACCAACTTTTATTACCTAAGCTACCATTTAACCAAGTTAATACACCGGATAAACTTTCACTATTTAAAATGGAAATCATGCTAGTTACGCCTCCAAGCATTGCATTCACGGCAACACCCGCTAAAATAATTCGAACGGCCATAATACCATTTTTCCAAGCAAGCATATAAATCATAGAACAAGCAAGAATTCCGCCTAAGAATCCAAATAGAGGTATTCCACTCGCTGCTCCAGGAAAATATAACATGACAATCATAACAACAAGTCCTGCGCCTGAGGAAATTCCAGTAATTCCTGGATCCGCCAATGGATTTCTCATAACGCCTTGTAATAAGACACCTGCTACAGATAGATTAGCCCCGACTAAAACAGCCATAATTACTCTTGGGATGCGAATATCCCGTACAATACCACCTTTGCCACCACTTTGGTTTAAAATACTATCGATAATTTCTCTAATAGAAACGGATACGCTTCCAACAGATATCGAAAAGAATATACCGATAACCAATAGGATGATTAGTATTACAAACATGCTTCCTTTTTTCTTCATTGCGACACCCATTTCATTCGTTACTTTTTATTCTGTATATAAAATATCAACTAATTTTTCCATTGCATCAACAGCTAAAAGATTTGCACTCATTCCGAAATATTCTGGTTCTAGTGCAATCACCTTACCATTTTTCACTGCATCAAAGTTTTGCCAAGCTTTATTTGTCTCAAATTCTTTTTCAAATGCAGCCAATGACTCTTCTGGATTTGCATGAGACATAAATAATATGTACTCAGGATTTTTGTCTGCTAAATATTCCATATCAATCGGTGAAAAACTGATCGCTGAACTTTCTAAAATATTTGTAGCCCCAACACGTTTCGCTAAATCACCAACGTATGAACTTTCAGATGCAACCATGAAGTTTTGACCAGCACCAAATATAATTAAAACAGATTTTGATTCATTATTTGAGATTTTATCTGAAATACTAGCTTCTTTTTCTTCAAAGGATGAAAGTAGTTCATTTGCCTTTTCTTCTACTCCGAATCGACTTCCAAGATCTTTAATCGCTTCTTTTAAACCATCATAACTAGATAAATTAACAAATGTTGTTTCAATATTTAAGTTTGAAAATTGTTCTTTCAAATCATTTGATAAAGAATCCACAGACACGATAACGTCTGGTGTTAATGATGCGATAATTTCCATATCAGGTGACATTGCACTTCCAATTCTCTCAGCATTAGCAACACTTTCTGGTAGCTCATAAGAACTTGTTGGAACTCCAACCATTGGAACTCCAAGGACATCAAGTATTTGTACCACTGCAACGGATGAAGCTACGACTCTTACATCAGATGTTTGTTCGGACTCATTATTTGTTTCAGAGCCATTCTCGCTACCTGCGTTGTTTGCATCATTTGATTCATTGCTTGTATCACTGTTAGACTCTGCTTCATTTACAACCTTTGTTGGTGAAGTTGTTGCATCTGTGCTATTCTTTTCTTTTCCGCATGCTACGGTAAAAAGTCCGATTGCAATCGTTAATCCTAAGATAAGTGATGTTTTAAATTTTTTCATATTTCCCTCCAAAATGTATATGATATTAATCATTTTTTATCATTAGTTAGCTTTTGCTAACCATTTGTAATGATAACATGCTATAATGCCAATGTGTTTCAATTTATTTAGTTATTTTTTCAATATATTTAGAAAGGCAGCAAGAATCATGACAGAACAGCTTTTAAATCATTTGGAAATTTATTCACTTCTTTATGCAGGTAATACAAAGGAAGCAATTAAGGCATTTCAGCGAAAAGCATTGGAATTAAAGAATGCATCTGTTTTATCTTTACGATCTTATTTGAGTGCTTTAAATTATGGAATTTACAACTATATACTGATGAAAGAATCGATTTCATTGCATGAATGCTGTTATGAAAATAGTCAGCTCATACAACAAGCAACGAATAGAAATTACGAGGAAATTGGTATAAAAATCTTAACATCCTTTTCGAATTGTTCGGATTATTTAATTGAAAAACATAGAAATGAACATATAAAAAAAGCAATTAGCTATATACACAATCATTTAAATGAAACCCTAAGCTTAGATATCGTTTGCAAGGAGGTCTGTGTAAACCGATGCTATCTATGTGACTTATTCAAACAGGAAGTCAATATGACATTTAGTGACTATGTCCTCAAACAACGCATCTTACTTGCAAAAAAACTTTTAAAATCAACGGATCTTGGCATTAATGTAATTGCCTATAAATGTGGTTTTAAAACAACTTCTTATTTTAGTACTTGCTTTCGAAAAATCGAGGGAGTCTCACCATCCTCTTATCGATGATCGGTATAAAGGATAAGCTTCATTTATAATAATGATTCTTAAATACGTATAGAGAGGATTCACAATATTTTAAAGAATACTTGTCGTGAAATAAATTAGATGAATTATATGCTATATAGGATACATACCAATGGAAATGTCGATTTGCGAATTTACTATTGTTTAAATTTAAAAAAGGATTATTGCAACTTTTCTTGAAGAATAGTTACAACAGTCCTTATAATCTTAAAAATATGTATAAAAATGTTTCATGAGTTTAATTAGTTACTTGTTCTCCGGAGTCTTTTTTTAACATAAGAACAAAGCTAACAACCAATAATATAAGACAAAAGAGAACCGAACTTTGATGCATTATTTTTGTAATAGTTGTTCCCAAAATTACTCCGATTACAAAGCAAGATATGATACCAAAATAATTTAAACTACGTAGTAACATTGCTTTGTCTTTTGTATTTATATAGTGATATAAATATTCGGTGCCACTTCTTAAATTTCCAGTGCACATCGTGGATGCAAATGAATTTCCATTTACTTTTTTAAAGCTTTCCACTTGTAAAGCACAAATAAATGTGATAAGTACGTTAGCTACTACATTCCAATCTCCCACAGGTATAAATGCAACAATACACAAAATTATAATCTCAATTCCTATTACAATCTGTCTCCAATGAATCTTCGTAAAACCTTTGGTTTTGCTTCTGATAAGCTCAGCTAGCATAACGCCTATGATGAATGTACAAATCGGTATTGCATAATAAATTACTTCTTTTAAATTACCTTCCGATAAATTGATACCGAAAAATATAAGATTTCCCGTTTGAGCAAACGCAAAAACGCCACCTCTTGCAATGTACGTATAGGCATCTATAAATCCACCTACAATTGCCAATAAAGCACATAAAATAAATGTTTCAGACATTTGTCTTTTGTTCAAATTTACACCCTCTTATCCTTTTTATTCTAGTATGTATTTCTGCTTAACCGGACTTAAGTTTCTTGCGATTTTATTATACCATGAGCAAATTCAATTCATAATCATATTACTTTAATCGCTGTTTATAAGCAAGCTTACAATTACTCATTCCGTTTTCATTATATGATGAACTTGCAGTTCATCA
This sequence comes from uncultured Clostridium sp., assembly GCA_905192625.1. Taxonomy (GTDB): domain Bacteria; phylum Bacillota; class Clostridia; order Lachnospirales; family Lachnospiraceae; genus Lachnoclostridium. Next base: position 5,594 of record CAJJLI010000182.1, read on the forward strand.
TCTTGTTACTCCAATC
>CAJJLI010000183.1 GCA_905192625.1 uncultured Clostridium sp.
CGCAATACCATACCCTAATTCTTCTGTCATGAAATCCTCCCTAGATCTTTAACACATACCTTTTGATACTAACGTGCTTTATACTACACTTTGATTACTTCATACACTTACACAGATTACTACATGTGCTTTACTACGAGCGCTGTACTATATCACTGCATGCACTTTACTACTCAATTTTTACTGTAAATGCATTATTACACACACTTTATTGCATTCACTACACATATTGTGCTATATTTTCAGCTTCCACTACCCAGTTTCCATCCTTAGGAAAACCTGGTGAAGGAACACTACAGCCTTCATATCCAACTGCCATTAAAGGAATTGCTAAGAGCAATGATCCATTTCCGGGTAAATACAAAGGCAAATCCTTTCTTAATATCTGACGGTTATTTCCACTTACCACATAATTATTTTTAGGACTATCAAGTAATAGCAAATCAATTGCGGTTTCTGGATCACCTAAACGAACTGCCGTCATTGCCATCACTGCAAAATCCCAACCCCATAAGGATTCATACTTCCAGCACTCTATTACCTTTTTTAACGTTGCTTTCATGGCCTCACGATTCACATCATCTTTTGGCAATATTCCATATACTCCAAGCATGGAAGGATGATCTCTGTTATACATTTCAAAGGTATCTGGACAATTTTCATGTGCCAAATATAGTCCATTCTCTATCGCAGGCTCTGCCATATTATTTGCGACGTCTTCCCACTCTTTACTCACTTTAATACCGAGTGTTTTTGCCCAGTCAATTGCTTGGTGTAGAGTAACTCTAAAGTATTCCACTTCAAAGGCAGGATTTTTTGTTACTTCTGGTCTATGGCATTCTTGTACTGGAATCACTGGAGAAACAATGTCGTATTTTCCAGTTACCTCATTGAAGGCAACAAAATCACACATAAAATCTGCAGTTTCTTTTACCAAAATCCAATAGGATTCCATAAACTCATGTACCTGAGTGTTATCCTTTTGTCTTCGTAAAAGTTCTAACATAAAGATAATATGAGGTTGCTGCCATACTAGCAAAGGAGCAACCGCGGAAGGACAATCGATTCCTTCAAGGGCAATCATCTTTGGCCAACGACATCCACGATAACCATTTCTTGCAGCATTTTCTCTTGCTTCTGGTAAATGTTCTACAAACCATGGAATACTTCGCTCCAGCAAGTCTCCATGATTCCAAAGAGGTGCCCATGCACAGTGCCAAAAGTACATCTCTAAATGCATCTTCCCATACCAACTGTTGCAAGTTAAACCCGTCTCTTGTGGAGGTGCAGAACCCATGGAATTTACAGCCATTAAATATTGAGATTGTATGATACGTCTCTCTAATTCTAGTGCCCTTGTATCCTTACTTTTATTTAGACGTAAGATACCTCCCGTTTCCCAGAAATTCTCCCAATAATTTTTGCTGTTTGAAAAGATTTCTTCTTCCCTTGTTTGCTCCGATATATCTTTTGAAAATCCTACTGTAAAAAAGCAATTCTCCTCATTAAAGTGAAGCATTATTTTATGACCATCTGCTGTAAACCTTGTGGATTTATCTGCATTGATTGAAGTAAAATAGACATCTTTATCAAGTGTCCTTTTACATAGTAATCTGCCTGTTTCTTCTCCTATAATCTCGGTATGATGTAGTTCATCACTCTCCCAGTCCGAAGCAGTAATTGTGGAAGATCCATAAGGGAAGCGGATACATACGGTTAGCTCATTACTTTTTAAAGCCTTTGATTGCACTTTAAATGCAACCGTATCACTCTTGCTATCACAGCAAGTTTCTACAATACAGTGAGTTCCGTCTATTAAAAACTCACTAACTAATTTTCCCTCGTACAGGAAAAGCTCTTGTTTGATTGGTGTGATATCTTGTTCAGATATCTCATTTTCATTATAATAAAAAGCTATTCTGGCCAAATTTAAACGGTGTGGATTCTTTCTTAACCAATCATATACTTCCTCATTTCCAGGCATTTTTTTCTTCGGATATATAACTTTTCGTCCCTGATAGTCATATTCCGTCATCACCACATCATTTAATGTATAGGAATACTGATCCTTACTTACTGGAATCGTATGCCATCCCCATTGAGACATCGTACATAAAGGTAAGGTATCCTCATACTCTTTATATAATGTTTGCAGACCAGTAATATCTGCTGTGAATGCAAATTCTCCATTGCCAACTGTCAGTGGAGAGCTGTAATCTGATTTTGTTAAAACTGGATTGTGTAAAGATACCAGTTCTTTTCGGTTAATCGCCATAACCAAACACCTCAATTCTTTTTTTCTGTATGTCAATACTCATGGTTTCTATAGTTCTATAATCATGAATTCAGTATTTCTATATTCTTTTTAGGTTTAACCTTAACGAACCTATTCTATAAGGATACTTTTGCATGAATTTCTATGTCTTCTCCAGCCATAATAGAAATTTCTCCACCACTTTTAAAAGGTAATTTAATACCAGCTCTTTCAATTTCTCCATATTCTATTCCTACTGGTAGAAAAACATTTAACTTGGTATCTCTATTTGCTTTGATCCTTGCATAAAAACTTTGTGATTCCATATCCCAATCCATTGAAATAGTCCCAGTGTATATATGAAAATCTTTTAAACTTCCACGATACAGTCGTTTCGGAAGTGCTGGCAATAGCTTTAATATGTCCTCGCCCACATATAGAAGCATTTCTTGAAGTGCTTGTACAACTCCCATTGCTGCATCCAACTGAATTGGTGCAAAACTTCCACGTCCAAGTGTTAATCCCATGCCTCTAAAATCGTTATGTAAAGTAAATAAATTATTTAATAAACAAGATTTATTTAATATGTCCAAACATTCTATTGTCTTTTCCGGCTCTTCAAATCTCGCATAAATACAAGCCATATGAGCAAGTGACCATCCAGTCTGTGCTCCTAAAACTCTTTTATTCACCGCTTTTTCAAAAGCCTTTAATATCTCTTCATCGTCTCTGCCTTTTACAATTTCGTTGCCAGGAAATACTGGATAGATATGAGATAAATGTCTATGGTTATATCTTTGCTCTAATCCAGGATAAATCCATTCTTTTATATCCCCATCCTCTGTTGTTTCGTACTGTGGTAAATGTTTTAAAATTTCATGCCAAACCTCACGATTCTCATCATATTCATTACGATCTTCCGTTAACTTGATTAAATTAAATAATAATTCTTTGATGATTGCCACATCCATAGTTGCATTAACAACGGAAGGGCAAGGATGAGCAAGGTCTTCGTTATCCGATGGAATTAAATTACCTGGTGTATTCTCTGGTGATACCGATGGATAAATCTTATAAGTTCCTGTTTCATCTTTTACTAGGTAATTCACATAAAACTCAGCTGTTCCAGTCATAAATGGCAGTATTTCTTTTTCTAACGTTTCTTTATCGTTTGTGTACAAATAATACTGATACATATGGCTAGATATCCATCCTGCACACCCTATCCAGTTTAATATTACTGGAACGATCTGATTTGGATAGCAATTACCTGGAGTTGTTCCAGCTGGCATATATATCCCTGAAATCCCAAACATTTTTCTTGCTATCTCTCGAAAGCTTTCAATTCGCTCAGCATAATAATGTATTAACGTTTTCGTTGCAAAAAATAATCCTCCACTCATGGTATGCCAATAGATCATTTCAACATTTTCATTTGCCATATTATGTGGCCATGGCATTTTATAGCGTCCATGCCATAATCCATAGAGTGGAAATGGAAGACCATCTTCTCTCGTGCCACAGATCATCAGATAACGTCCAAATTTCCACTGTCGCTCAAGTAACGCAGGACTACTAACCTTTTCATATGCCTCCGCAATAAGTTCTTCGTTACTCTGATTATTCACAACGGATAAACTAAGCCTCGCGCTGTTATATAGTTTGGAATGGATACTTTTATGTTCTTCTAACATTTCTTTCTAATGAAATACTTCCTCTAAAAATTCATAATTCGTATTTGCTGCTTCTTCATACTCTTTACCCACAAATACATGAATTACAACCATTACGCTAGAAGCACCTTTTATCTTCATCTTTCCGCCAGTTTGTGGAAGAATCTCTCCATCGCATTTTATCTTTGCTTTTGCTCCATAATATGTGTTATCCTCATGTTTTGCATAAAACATGATTCCATTTTTCTCTGCAAGAGTTCTTGAATTATCTATTAAAGATTCACGTTTTTGCTTCGCATCATCTTCATAGGTTTCATGAATATCAAGCCACATATCAAGATCCATTGCCGCATTTTTTGCTGTCAATTCATAAAAAATCAAATCTCTCGCTCTTGAAACAAATAACTTTCGCTCATATGCTGCACTTTTTTCATTCCAAGAAACACTTACTTCCCCTGAGTCCATATGAATTTCTCGTTTATAATCCGTAAACATATTATGTTCTTTCATTTCCACTCTCAAATCGCACAGTGGGCACGGTGTTCCTAATCTGGGTGCATAATTTTTTTCCTTTAAGGCATTTGCGCTAATCCAATTTGCATTCCAAAAATCTCCTGCATCAATTCCTTCTCTCGTTTTTTTAAGAGACTCATGGATGTCTGGCAATTCCTGAACTTTTCCAAGTCCCCATAACCTACAATGATTAATTGCTACGGTTTCTTGTGCAATTCCCCCGTATACCATTGCACCAATTATACCGTTCCCTGTAGGTGCTGCTTCTCGATACATGTCTCTATGCCAAGAAGTCGGAGACTTCATAATAATTGAATCATTCATGTTGCTAACTCTCCTTTTTGAACTTATTTATCGAGGAATCTAAATATTCTTTTGGGGACAAGCCCGTAATTTTTTTAAAGGCTCGATAAAAACTTGAATAATCCTCAAATCCTAAGTGAATCCAAACATCACTAACCGAAATTCCTTTTTTTAATTTTTCTCTTGCTTCCAAAACTTTTTTATAATTGATATATTCCAAAATGGTAAAACCAGTTATTTTCTTAAATAAATGACACAAGTGATATTTATTGATATAAAATTTACTTTCTAATTCATCTAAAGAAATTTTTCTATTTAAATGAGAAGAAATATAACGTATGATCTGATATATTTTTTCATTGTAACCTAAATCTTCTTTTACTTTTTCAAAAGCAAATGTATTCTCATTACATATGCGGTTAATTTTAACTAAAAGTTGTAACAAAATTGATATCATCATAGTCTGCCGTTCTGGAGCTTTTGATTGATACCAATTATGAATTTCTAAAAAATCATCATAAATTTTATATTCTTCTACTATTTTACTGTCAATTTTATTCCCGAAGCCTAGTCTACGGTTTTCAAACATCTGAAGCAGATCATAAGCGTGACTGGAGAATTGTGCAAAAAAATCTGGATCAAAATAAATATACATTCTTTCATAAGGTACTTCTGTATTTACAATCGGGCGATGGATTTCTTTATTACTAATAAGAAGTAAATCTTGCGGCTTTATTTTATAAATATTTCCGTCAATACTAAAAGACACATCCCCTTGTATATTATCGCCGGTAGTCAGGCACATATGCTGGCCTCCAAATTCACT
>CAJJLI010000184.1 GCA_905192625.1 uncultured Clostridium sp.
AAGGCACGTACAGCAATGATTGGATCTTCCGAAGGTCGTTGTATCTTCTTACCTGTCGAGTATATCTGCTCTAATTTAGACATCGAATTCTTATTTGTATTGATGTTATAGAGCGCATTGTTCGTCATCATTTTATTGGTGATTCTCATTGTTTTCTCCTTACTTAAACTTATACACCTGTTTCATTAATCAACTTATTATAGATTTCATTTAGCGTAGAAATAACCTTAGACGAAAAAGCATACGCACTTTTATAACGTATTAAATTCATCGCTTCTTCTTCCGAATCAACACCACTTACGGATAATCTTTGATTCTCTACCGCCTTTAAAATATTTTCTTGATTTTCAGCAAAACTGGTTGCTTTTGCCGAATCTATACCCAATTCTCCAATCAAAGCATTTAAAAATTGAGTTGCTGTTCCTTGTCTAAAAAGAGAAGTATCATCTTTTAACGCTAGATATTTCTTTGCTAAATCTGAACTTTCTACACCGTTTGTAATATCCGTTGCTGCTACTAATTTATTTGGATCTTTTATGATTTCTTTCGTAACACCAATATTTTCAATGGTCATAAAATAGTACGAACCATAGTTCTCTTCTTCACCATCTACACGATAATTACCGCTTTTCGTTGTAAATAAATAACCTTCCTGTTCGTCACGTTCGGATATTTCAAATACATAATTTCCTCCAGTTACTGGATCTACCGCATTAAAAAAATCCAAGCCTTTATTCCCATGCAAATCTTGTCCGCTTTTTGAAATATCGTTGAATGCCTTTGCATAAGTACGAACAAATTGATTCATTTGTGACATATAATATGGAATTCCTTTATAATCAACGTTTTTCCCTATTCTTACGTCCGTGTCGGTAACATTTGTAGTTAACTCATTCTTAAGAGAAAACTCATACACATATTCGCCAGTATCCTCATCCAATGAGACTGCAAAACCATCGTAAGCATATTCTTTGCTACCAATTGTAATGATACCAGCGGATGCCATGGTAACTTTCTCAACTTCATTTATATTTGTAGATGTAACTGTAATTGTGGTATCACCAGCATTTGCAGAAACTTTTCCAGTAAAACCTTCGTTATTATTACCATCTCGTATGTCTAAAAGAGCTTGTAGATTTCCACTTGCGGCAGTGATTCCTTTATTAAAGTTCTGTCCATTTGCCCACTTAATATCATACAATCCATCAACGTCACTTTGATTTACTTTCTCCTCCCTTGGTACACAAACCAAGCTATTTGAAGTATAGTTATCAACGAGTACTTGTTGATTAATTTTTACGACGTAACTATTAACACCAACACCATCCCCTACTAGCGTTTCTGAAACAGTAACTTCACCATAGGTAGATAATTCATCCATTAATAAATTTCGCTGATCTCTAAGATCATTTGCCGTTCCCCCGCCAACCTCAAAGGTGTTAATTTGCTTTGAAAGAACTGCAATCTGTTGAGCCAAAGAGTTCACTCGCCCTACTTGGGTATATATTTCTGTGTTACAGTTTTCCTGTATACTTTTCAAACTCGTTGATAGTGAGTTTAAGTAATCGCAAAGTCCTTGGGAAAGATTCGCCACTTGTGTACGTACTGAAATATCCGCTGGATTTTTTGTTAACTCTTGTATGGAGTCATACATTTTATCATAAGTCGTTGTAAATCCCTCTAATTTTATTTCATTAAAATAATTCTCTATTTCGGTCATATAGTAAGCTTTTGTAGTATAGGTACCACTAATCATACTATTTGTTCTAAATTTATTATCATAATATTCATCACGTGCTTGTACAACACCAGTCACTCCAACTCCAGTACCAGCCATTCCATAGGAACTATTCACGCGCAATGCACGATTCGCTTGCTGATTTACTGTTTGCCTTGTGTACCCTGCGGTTTCTGTATTCGCTATATTATGAGCAGTTGTCGTAAGTCCCGCTTGGGACGCATACAATCCAGTTCTACCAATGGATAAACCAAAAAATGTTGATGGCATATTCTGCTCCTTCCTAAAATCTTATGTACTATAAACGAGTAACAATGTGTTCTAGCATTTCACTAACCACGTTAATATAACGTGAAGAGGCGTTATAGGCATGTTGGTATTTAATAAGATTCGTCAGTTCTTCATCGGAAGACACCCCAATGGCGGATAATCTCTGGTTATCGATACTATTTACCATACTTTGTTGTGTACTTGCTAATGTGTTCATCTTCTCACCAATTGTAGCTACACTACCAGTGAATGCTGTATAATAATCATTAAAGTTGTATTTCGTAATTGAATTTGGATCAATCGTTGCAAAAGATTCTTGCCAAGTTGAAATTAACTTCTGCGCTGTTTTTACATCAAATGCACCAGTACCATCGTTTGTATTCATTGGTAGCAAAGTTGCATCCTCTAGAATTTGTGCATTAATTGATATTTCACCTAAGGTATATAAAGAATAATTATCTTTATTCGACTCTTCGTTGTATATTCTTGCGGTAATTGTTGTTCCATCCGCCAACGTAATTTCCTGAGCATCCATATAACGTGGCATTGATTTTCTTGTAAATAATTCAATTCCCGCTTCTCCATTGGATGTAATTGGTGCATTTTCCTCATCTAAAATCTGAATTACTGTATCTTTATCATAAGTATACGTATCACCACTTGATAATGTAACCGTTGTACCTGCAGGTACGGTAACCTCACGGTTTGGAGATAGTATATTATTAATCGTTGTTACAATTCCATGAATCAACTGATCAAATTTCGCTTGTGTTGACATAACAATGGATGAATCAATCTTCAAGTTATAATCTTTTACTTCTTCCTGAAACTGTTTTGTTGCTTGCGCAAATGCATCCTCATCAAGCACACCAGCCTCATCCATATAATCCGATTTTTCTGGTGCAATAGGAATATCTGTATAGTTAGCTACCTTCGTCCCTCTTGATAACAATAGCCCTTTTAGGCTACCAACGTCAGTGTCCTTATCAGCACTTGGAAGCGTATCAAAATTAAATACCTCCATATTTTTAAACGATGGCCATACTGGAACTAACATATTGGTATATTCATTTTTACTATCTCTGGCCGGATCAAATTTTGAACCTAGTTGTTGCTTTCTAAGCTCTAATACTGTCATAGTCTCCATTTTATATACATTATTATCGGTTACAAATGGAGTCTCTTCAACGGTTACGGTAACACCTCCCGTTGCATCTTCTTTATATGAAATATCAACGATTTGACCTAGTTCATCAAGTAATGTATTTCTTTGATCCCTTAAATCATTCGCATTTTCTACTTTATTACTTTCATAATAGCGAATTTTTTCATTCAGATTATATATCTGTTGACCTATCTCATTAATTCTTGCAACTTTTGTTTCTATTTTTGTATTCAAACTAAGTTGGTAGGAACTAAGTTGTTCGTATATATTTTCCGCACGTTCCATTAGGCTAACGGAAGTTTCAGCAAGCGTTGTCTTAGCTACTAAACTATCTGGCTCCTTCGAAATTTCTTGCAAGGTAGTCCAAAATCCTTCCAACGAATTCTGAAATGCCACACCTTCTAACTCTCCAAATAAGTCTTCCACTTCACTTGCAGCTTCATATTGGGAATCATAGAATCCTTGTCTACCAACTTCTCTACGATAGGACTGGTCAAGAAAGTGATCTCTTACTTGCATTACAATGGCCGTACTTACGCCACGTCCTGTTTGCATTGCAGAAAAATACGACTGACCGATTGTATTATAAGTATTTGATTTTAATAATGTTTGTTGCCTTACATAACCTTTTGTTTCAACATTCGCTAGGTTATGCCCTGTTGTATTTAATGCATTTTGACTTACTTGTAGCCCCGATGCACCTACATATAAATTGCTCATCAAGCCCATGGATTCTCACCTCATTTACTGTCTACTGTTTCGCATCAAACATCCCTGTACGCGAATCTGGCACCTCGACTCCAGCTGCCTTCTTTGTATAGTTATTGCTCCCTGGTGACATCCTTGTACTCTGAATCAAATTCATATTGAATTCTATCATCTCTAGGGATTGTTCTATTAAAGATTTATTACGATCATTGATTTCAACCAATCGATGTATGGTTGATGTTAAAGAATCATGAAGAAGGGATAATTCTCTCTGCTCTTTTGGCTGTTTGTCAAAGAGCTCAATCATTGTTTTCAAATTTAAGGTACCTGGTTTTTTATTTAAAACCGTTTCAATATTTGCAATGACCTCTGCGCGTTTACGTTCCATTGGGTTTAACTTTTCAATCATTCGCTGTTCCGATTCCACAATTTCTTGTAAACCTATGAGGTCATTTTCAATAATTATTCTTGTTTTCTTTTCTGAAATAGGAAGTAATTCTTGATAAATTTCTTCCTCTGCTTTTAGTGTACTAATTAATTCTTCGATTAGGCTTGCCAATTTCAATACTCCTATCTTCTTAAAACATTCCTAGAAGGTCTAGATGGATTGGTCAAAGTAGCTATCAATCAGTTTATCCGCCAATTCCTTAGCGCCTACATTATAAGTTCCAGAAGCAATTCTCTCCTTAATATCGTTTACCTTATCAAGTCTAACATCTGGAGTTGTCGCAACTGCCTGTTTTGCAATTTGATATTCTTTGCCAATCTGTGAGATTTCAACACAGTCTGGATTGCTTACGTTATTTTTCTTCGTTATCTTGTTAGTGCTATTTGCTTGATACAATTTACTCACATTGTTCAATGCATCAATTCGCATAATCTTCACCACCTAATTCGTTTCTGATGATTTTTCCGTCCTTGGAAATAATCATTATTTTACCATATTTATCGGATTTTTTTGCATTTACTTAATAGCAATTCAAATATTTTATAGAAAGAGTACAGAAAGTTTTCATTCCAGTATCGTAGATTGCAATTAACTTCTTCATAGAATAGCAATATATTCATCTCCTTGAGGTATGATTTTGATGCATCGTACACTTTAATATTATTACTATTATTAGGTATAACACCGTGGATTTTGATATCACTTTAATAAGTTGCATTACAATTTGCCTTAAAATTTTCTTCCATAATCAAAAAAAGATACTTAGCTTCTTATTGGGACACTCATTAAATATCCACAAGAAACGTAAGTATCTTTTCATTTATCCACAAACAGACTACTTAATCCACTATGCTTTCATGATAGAGCAGAAATCAAAGGTACTGAAATAGTCTTGTGCTGTTTCGGCACGGCGAATCATCTGCACTGAGCCATCTTCTTTTAGTAATAATTCCGCTGACTTTAATTTACCATTGTAATTATAGCCCATTGCAAATCCGTGAGCACCAGTATCGTGAATTACTAAGTAATCCCCTTTATCAATTTTTGGTAAATAACGATCAACGGCAAATTTATCATTATTTTCACACAAAGAACCAACAACATCATACATGTGATCCTCAGCTTGTCCTTCTTTTCCTAACACAGTGATATGATGATAAGCACCATACATTTCTGTTCTCATAAGATTAACTGCACAAGGATCTACACCAACATATTCCTTATACGTATG
>CAJJLI010000185.1 GCA_905192625.1 uncultured Clostridium sp.
CCATTTTCCCATGAGATCAATAAATCAAATTGTATAAGCGAGACCACCTTCTTTCATGAGACCTACGAAAGAATTACCGAAATTTGGTATCATTACGACAATACACTGTGGGAGCATGATCCTTCGAAATATTTGAAATTCTGTCATTCCAATACTAGCTGCAGCTTCATATTGGCCCCTTTCTATGGATTCATAAGCGGTTCGCATTACTTCTGATATGGTTGCTGCAAAAAGTAAGGTTAACGCTATCGTAACGAAAATACCCTTGTTAATATTGTTTATATTTATACCCAGAGAATTTTCTAATAGTTCAGGAAGGCCATAAAATACGATAAATAATAGTACTATCGGCGGTGTACACCTCAGTACCAAAGTGTACACCTCTGCCAATTGTTTTAGTACTTTCTTTTTTTTAATTTTTGCACTGGCGAGTACTACTCCAAAGAGTGAGCCAATGAGAACCGTTCCAAACATGATGCATAAGGTTACACCTAGATAAGGAATCAGATCTATGAATGCTTCAAAAATAAAGACAGGTTTAAATGGTCTCATCTAGGAACTCCCCCTTACTATTTATTTTTTAATATACTGAAAAAGATCTTCCCCAAAATACTCTTCTTGTAATTCTAAAATTCTACCATTCTCTGTTAATGTTGTAATGGCTTCATCGTAAGCATCAGCAAGTTCTTTATCATTTTTGTTAAAGAGTGGCCAAGTCGGTATTGCCTGATATACAACATAAGATAATTTATCTGCGTAATCATGGTATGCTCCATCCTCAGCTAATACATTATTTTCAAAGGAAACTTTAATTGTAAAAAATGCATCATAACTGCCTTCAACTACCCAAGTATATGCATCTGCTACATCAAAAGAGTCAGAGGCTTGCAAATCAATTTGATTGTCTGGATGCTCTTTATTATATTCCTCTACTACGTTATACTGCGCATTTTGAGGTGCAATTGGAACTAACTTTCCACTAAAACTAGCAAAACTCTCAAGATCTTTGATCACGTCAGCATCTTCGGTACGGAATGTGATTCCTATGCTACTAGCAGCAATATAATTTTTAGGAAATACAAATTTCTTAGCTCTTTCTTCCGTAAACCAAGCACCCTTTGTTCCTATGTTATACTTTCCAGATTCTACTCCAATCAATAGATCGTCATCGGACGTTGGTACGTAAACAAATTCGTATTGTGGTAATAATTCATCTACTTCTTTTAACACTTGCACTTCGAAGCCATCGGATTCCCCTTTCTCATTGACATAATCATATGGGACATAGGTCTGGGTATGAGCTACATAAACTTTTGTTACCTCAACGGTGGAAGGACTTGCGTTATCATCCTTTTTTGTATCTAACTTTATTTCTGACTCTGAATTTGTATTTGATTCTACTTTTGAATCTGTATTTGCATTTGATTCTGTTTTTACTTCTGTCTGCGATACATTGTTTTTTGTATTTGTTGATTTGTTGCATGCTATACCGAGGACAGCAATGCTTATAATACTGAGAAAAAGTCCGAATAATTTAATTTTTTTCATAGTAACCTCTTTCTTTTTGTGAGAATTTGATGGCCTTCTCCCTTACCCAAGCTAGATGTTTTAAATCGATATCACTAGGAACTGTACAATCTGCACCTAGAATAACACCTGTTGTACCGACATTTTTTAATAATTGTTCTGTAAAATTCTCTATTTCTTCTTTGGAACCACGATATAAAATACCATGTGCCGTATTATCAAATCCACCAATCACAGCACGGTTACCAAATATTTTCTTTCCTTCAAGTAGACTAACATTCTCTATATTCACCGCCCAATTGATAACCTTTGCATTATAATCTTTGTAGATTGTTAAATTGTTCCTTGCACCTTCATAACCGCAGATGTGAAGAATATTATTTTCACTAGCCTTGTTTGCAGCCTGTAATACATTTTTTTCACTTGGAGCGATGATATCAAGATAATCCTTTGTAGTAAAGTCCTTATCTTGGATATTTTGAACACTTAGATAGATACCATCCGCCTTACCTTCCTCTATAACCCTAGTAGCTAGAATAGCAATGTCTTCTGAAATTACGTCAAGTGCATACTTTAGTGCAACTTTGTCTTCTTTGAAATAATCTGATATTGTAATTTTTGAATTAGAGTTTGTGAGTTGAATTCTTAAAAATGTAGCAGGTGAAAAGATGTTATAAAAGGATGCGACGTCATTTCCAAAGATATCGGTTAAAGATTTTACTAATTGTACCTGTTTTTCTATCCATGGATGATTTTTACCAAGAGGTTTTATTTGTTTTAGTTCTTTTGTCGACCCACCCTTGATAAGTACATCATTCGGGTATTGGAAGAAACCATCACTCATTAATTTTATAAAATCTGGTTTAAACTTTTCATAAAATCCTCTATGTCCGTCAATATTTTTCTGAATGATTTCTTCTCGTTGCAGTCCTTGATTAAACTCTTCACCTTCTACAAAATGGAACCAAAAACCTACCGGTACTCTTTCTACTTCTCTATTATTAAAAGCATTGATAACGAATTGTTTATTTGACATATAAATTCTCCTTTTCAATCTAAATTTCATTAAATTCTATTTTTAAAATTCTATATTCTTTTAAATAATAAATCCTCTTAAATTCTATAATCATTTAAATTCTAAATTCATAAAATGAGTTCATTTATGTCAATTGCTTTAAGACAGTGCTACAACATCGTTCACTCTCACAGTTTTCTTTTCTCATCCTAATAAATTCCATAAAAAAACTCCCTTCAGAGAATAAAAGTAAAGTAAAAAATCATCTATTTAAAAGTAATGCTTTAAATCTCATTAAATTTGAATACAAAAAAAGCAGGATGCTACAAGCCCCTACTTATTCATTGATATAAACTATCATAAAATAAAACCCTTTATGTAATTTTATAATGAAATCGTGCTGTTAACTTGCGCATAAAATAAGCCATATTATGTTTGTTATAACATAAACAGCAACAGTTCATATTCATGTATAAGTTATTACGGTACACGTTCATATTTTCTCCTTTCCAATCAACTGCATTCATATATGATTAGTATGATTATATGCGAGAGATTTTATTTTGTTGACTAATTTTTATTAAATTAAATAAAACAATCAATTATTCTGCAATTATATAAGTTTATGCCAAGCATTCTGATGTGCTTTACTTATTAAAGGATTAGCTTCATCATACTTTCTGGCATCTTTTTCTGTAAAATTTCTATGTCATCCTTAAAATCGTTCATCATCACAGCTCTGATAAGTCCAATCCACAAGCCTGCACCGGCATATTTAAAGTAATAGTCTTCATCGTTTTCTTTCGGACCGTAAACATATAAAATAAAGGAATCAAGGGTTTCTATGCTATTATTACTTTTTAGTAATAGCAGTTTATCCTTGTTTTCATATAAATAATTTAAGAACAGTATATCCTTATCCTTTGCAGAAAGAACACTGTCTTTGCATAACTCATCCCAATGATGAGTAAGCCAAAACAACAGAGCTTCTTTTTTTCCGCTTTTAGAACCGAAATATCGGTAGTAGGTTGTTCTGCCAACGGATGCATTATTACAGATTTCACCTACTCCAATATCCTCCAAGGCGTTGTCCTTTAGTAACGAAAACAACGCATTTGCTATGGACATTCTAATTTCATCTGAACCTTCCTCGGTATACTTTTTCATACTGAAACAAAACCTCCTCTTTGTTCCATTTTAGCTCCACAGACCTGTTTTGTGTTGCAAGTGTATGCAGAATTGTGTATAGTAATGCCGTTGGAACAATTATTTCAGTAAGTTATATCAAACTTTAAATTAAATGTCAAGGAGATACAAAAATGCTTATTCAGACATACGTAATTGTTCAATCAGTAATTCAAAATTGTTCAAACGTAGTTACTAAATTGAACAAACATAGATACAAAATTGAACAAATGAAAAACCCTAATTGAACAAAAGAAAATTTAATTGAATAAACAGAAAAGAAAACTAACCAAATAGAAAGGACGAAAGAAATGAATGTAATCAAGAAGAAAAGGAAGTGGCCTCTTGTGCTTTTAGCGATTGTACTTATACCTGTTATTTTAATCGGCGGATTATTTATATGGGCATCATTAAAACCAGCAATCTCAAAGTATTACTATGAAAAAGTTGATACTGGTGGGGAAATCGAAGCAAGATACACCGCTATGGGAGAACATGAGGTCAAATTCGTCAAGTTTGACGCATTTCAAAATTACAAAGCCTATGAGATTTGGTATCCGGCTGATTTGGATAATAGTCAGCAGCAATATCCTCTCGTCATAATGGCAAACGGAACAGGGGTTCCTGCCTCAAAATACGAAGCAATTTTTAAGCATCTTGCTTCATGGGGTTTTATCGTTGTTGGCAATGAAGATGAATTCTCCTGGAACGGCTTTTCTTCTTATATGAGCCTAAACTATATGCTTAAATTAAATAAGAATGTGGATAGCATCTTCTATCAAAAAGTTGATACAGAGAATATTGGCATTGCTGGTCACTCTCAAGGTGGAGTTGGTGTAGTGAATGCTGTTACCAACTACGATAATGGTAGTATGTACAAAGCGGTATTTGCAGCAAGCCCAACTTGTAATGAATTGGCAGCAGGGCTTGAATGGGATTTTGATCTTTCTAAAATCAACATTCCATATTTTTCAGTAGCAGGAACAGGAAAGTTAGATGCAGAAACAATTTCGCCGCTTGATCAAATGAAAGAGGATTTTAAAACAATTCCTAATATTATGCCAAAGATTATGGCAAGGCGTACTGGTATCGATCACGGACAAACATTATCCCATGCCGACGGATATATGACAGCGTGGTTTATGTACTGGCTTCAAGGCGATACCAAAGCGGGAAACGCATTTTTTGGTGAACATGCAGAAATCCTTGCAAATTCTGTTTGGCAAGACATTGTAAGATACGTAGGAAAATAATAAGCATTGTTGAGAGTTTATCATACGCAATCTCGCTATCAGATTTGAAAATTAGAATGATTTTCTACTAATGTATTAAGAAGCTTATTGTTCTTTTATAATAACATAAAATTCCAGAAACATAGCCACTACCTCTCTATGTTTCTGGGATAAACTCCATAATTAATCAAATCTAACACTTAATCTAAGAATAAATCTACTTCCTATGCCAAGCACACTTCTAACACGTATACTACCACCATGTATCTTCACGCTTGGTAAAAAAGTTGCTGGAAGAATCAGTTATTACTATAAACTAACCAAAGATGGTTGTAGCTTCTATACTGGGACTCCATTAATACCAATTGTCCAATCTGCTTCTCGTGGAAGTATAATACTCTCGTTTAATTCAATTTCTTTCATAGAATCACTTGTTAAAGTAAAACATGTCACGCTTAATAAACTTTCAACCATTAAGTGTTTTCTATAAATCCCCAGAGCTATATTAATCAATGGTATAACAATCGTCACGATCAACGCCAAACATATTGCTGATAAATAAATTTTATATTTTTTATACATTATATATTCGACCCTTCAA
>CAJJLI010000186.1 GCA_905192625.1 uncultured Clostridium sp.
GTCTCTGTCCTTCATGTAAGTCCCACATAAATAAAGGATCAAATCACCATCCACTAAATTACCCAAATCATCGATTACAAGGCAACGATCTGCATCTCCATCGTACGCAAATCCAATATCCAAATGATTTTCTAAAACAAACTGTTGTAACTGTTCAATGTGTGTTGAGCCACAGTTTTCATTTATATTTACACCGTTTGGTTCACAATTGATTGTAAAAGTCTTAGCACCAAGTGCATCAAAAACACCTTTTGCTACTGTAGTTGCGGAACCATTGGCCAAGTCAAGTCCAACCCTAACTTCTTTAAAGGAACGTGTCGCTAACGATATTAAGTATCCAATGTAACGATTTCTTCCGATGCTATAATCCACGGTACGTCCTATGTTTTCACGAGTTGCTAGTGGTACCTCTTCATGCACTCCATCGATGTAAGATTCAATTAATTCTTCTATTTCATTCTCAAGTTTATATCCATTTCCATTAATTACTTTAATTCCATTATCATAATAAGGATTGTGACTTGCAGATATCATAATACCACAATCAAAATCTTCTGTTCTTACAACATAAGACACACTTGGTGTAGGCGTAACATGTAACAAATATACATCAGCCCCACTTGCAGTCAAGCCTGCTACCAAAGAATATTCAAACATATAACTTGATCTTCTTGTATCTTTACCAATCACAATTTTAGCTTTATGTTCTTTTCCGTAATACCAGCCTAAAAAACGCCCTACTTTATATGCATGTTCCACGGTTAAATCAATATTAGCCTCTCCCCGGAAGCCATCTGTTCCAAAATACTTACCCATGTGATTACTCCTATATCCTTTCAAATCATTATATGCTTCACATAATGATTATTGTAACATATTTAATACCAGTTGAAAATGATTAATTAATGTCATCGTACTAATATATTATTTTAAAATAACAAAGAGAGCTGTTGCACCTTAGCTCTCATCAAATTATTGACTCAAAGCTTAAATGCAACGGCTCTCTTATTTAGATTTTATAGAATCTTAGCTAGGCTAGTTCTAATATAATTAGCGATATTCGTTAATTATAGGTTTGAACCACTTGAACCAGACATTGATTCCTCTTGTCTTTTAATCATCTGTCTAACCATTTCGCCACCAACAGAACCATTCTGTGCGCTAGTTAAATTTCCATTATAACCTTGTGTTAATGGTACTCCAAGTTCAGATGCAACTTCCATTTTGAAACGGTTTAATGCTTCTTTAGCTTGTGGTACTTCTACTCTGTTTGAACCTGTATTATTATTACTTGCCATTACGTTCACCTCCGTGAGTCTGGGTCTATAGTTTTTGAATGCTATCCTTACGTTTAGATTACATGGTAATCTTATTTGGATAACTATTCTCTTTTTCGATAAGTGCTTACTTCACAACACTTATCGAAAAAACATTTATACGTACTGTTATAATTCCAAACACGGTGGATAGAATAACATATTATAGAATTTTTCTCGTTTAATAAAGTATTTTCTTTTGGATTACCCAACAAAGCGTAAGCTTTTATTTATACTTTAATCATCTAAGAAAATCGCGATGCGATACTATAATGAATACGAAATAAACTGTCTTTATGAAAGTTTTGTTTTTCTTCACTTATCTTGGTATTATTATATCCGGTGGTTTAAATAATATAATGGTAACTTTTAGTATTTTGGGCTATTTTTCATATTGCTTCATATATATAAAATATGACACTTAAATCTGCTGATATGGAGGATACAGGAGTATATGTTGACCATTTTAAAAGGGTTAAATGCATTTTTATGGGGCGGACCAATGCTAATATTACTTATTGGTACACATCTTTATTTTACCTTTCATTTAAAATTTGTTCAAAAAAATCTTAAAAAAGGAATCAAACTCTCCCTTTCCTCTGATGTGGATTCTCATGGGAATGCGAGTAGTTTTTCAACTCTAACCACAACACTTGCTGCAACACTTGGTACAGGTAATATTGTAGGAATTTCAACTGCAATTGCTCTTGGTGGTCCAGGTGCAGTTTTTTGGTGTTGGTTAACTGGTATCTTTGGAATGGCCACTACATACGCTGAATGTTATTTGGGACATATCTATCGAAAACGAAATAAAGACGGAAGCTATACTGGTGGTCCTATGTATGCTTTAGAGCATGGAATGCATTCAAAGCCTCTTGCAATTTTGTTTTCCTTTTGCACACTCTTAGCTGCTTTTGGAATGGGATGTTCTACACAAGCAAGAGCTATTACTGACGCTACAAAAAATATAGGTATGTCACCATATGTGTCAGGAATTTTAACTGCTTTCTTGATTGGTTTAGCCATTGTTGGTGGAGTTCGTACCATACAAAAAGTGTGTATGCGACTTGTTCCAGCTATGGGTGCCTTTTATATCATCGCTTGCCTGTTTATTTTAGTTTTAAATCATGATTTTTTAATAGAGA
The DNA here is from genome assembly GCA_905192625.1 of uncultured Clostridium sp. GTDB lineage: Bacteria > Bacillota > Clostridia > Lachnospirales > Lachnospiraceae > Lachnoclostridium. Next base: position 2,462 of record CAJJLI010000186.1, read on the forward strand.
CAGTGACTGTCATTGTAAAATCCGCATTCCTACCCAAGGCGATTGCTGGCGGTGTAATTGGAGGTTCCTTAAAAACTGCAGCCAGATATGGAATCTCTCGAGGACTTTTTACAAATGAAGCTGGACTAGGCTCTGCTGCAATCGCAGCCTGTGACTCTCATACGAAAGATCCGAAAGATCAAGCACTTGTCTCAATGACAGCTACCTTTTGGGATACTGTAGTAATGTGTGCTATTACAGGTCTTGTGATTATATCAAGTATTTTAAAAAACCCTAGCTCCATAAAGGGCCTTAGCTATAGTGAATTAACTACTGCTGCGTTCGCACAAATCCCTATCTTTGGTGTAAGTATGCTTAATATTGCTTTGGTTGCATTTGCCTGCGCTACACTCATTGGTTGGTCCTATTTTGGCGAAAAAGCGGTAGGCTACCTATTCCATGGCAAAGGAATAAATACCTACCGTCTAATTTACATACTTATGATATTTTTTGGTTCCATCCTATCCCTTGACATCGTTTGGGAATCTGCGGACTTAGTAAATGCTCTTATGGCTATCCCTAATGTTATCGCATTGTTCTATTTAAGGAAAGAAATAAAGGCAAACTAGCACTAATTCGTTAGTTTTTCTATTACCTTCTGACTATAAAGCGAAGGAGGTGTTAGCTTTGATGTTTGTTTATCAGTTACTGCTGCTAACCGAACAAAAACAACATTGGTAGGGACTGTGATTGTATTTCCAGTCTTCTTAATAAGAATACTTTTAGGACTGGTAACTTTCATCCATTTCGCAGTTCTAACATCCATATTCAGCAATTCAGTTGATTGTAATACAAGATATTCATATGGCTTATCTTTTGAAGCATCTGGTATCGTTAAAGTGCTTCCATTTAGAAAAGAATTCATATTCGGTGCAGGTGCTTGCTGATTAAAATCAAGCATTCTTACTGCAGAAGAAACTTTTTTACCATCGGCAATGTTACGAAATTCAATGGAATTAGCATTTAATAATGTGGTATTTGATACTGTGCCATTTGATAAGATATCATACAATGACAATCCTTGTGTCTTTGAATCTTTTGGATTGAAAGTTTCCCACTTCGTATTACTACCAATACGATACTCTGTCACACCTTTTTTTAACCCTGTAATCATCATCTTTTTAAAATCCACTTTAACCGATGGTGCAGTTGGTCGCTTTGGAATTTTTGCGTTAATTATTTTACCAGCACGCTTATTTGCCGTTGCCTTTGTACGGAATTGCAACGTCATCCCTGTGTCATCATAGGCATCGGTATAAAAAACATTACTATTATGATCCATCCAATATCCAGTTGCACTGGTACGATACTCTAGCGCTCCACCCTTAGGATTTTCAAAAACAAGCATTCCTCTGGAATTCGCAACTTTATATGTAACTTTTAGATTCGCTTCTTCTTTTGGAATCTTTAACTCAACTGGTGTTAAATCTTTGTCCCCTTTAAAATATAAGACTACATCAGATGTCTTCATATAGGCCGCAAGCTCAAGTTCAATTGAATTTTGCGATACGTTACTATTTAATAATTCCCAACTTTTTTGTTTGTCCTTACTAATATAAAATTTCGTACTACCAGTGGTTGACTTTATAACTATTTTACTTTTTACATAATCCACACTCACTTGCGTAGCGGCTCTTGCTTCTACCGAAGTATATGTTTGAATCGTCTCTTCATGTAAGGAATCGACTGAATCATTTATTATACTATCGTTATTTGTTTCATTCTCTATTATCTCATTGATTTCATCATTTAAGGTAACATCCTCTGTACTCGCAGCATTCGCATATAATTTATTCGTTGTCCCATGGTTATTCGTTTTCTCCATATGAAAGATAAAAAATAAATTACAAGCTACGGACAGTATAAAAAAAGTGCTAAGAATGATAGATTTTTTTCTTCTTGATACCATCTTCGTTTTTTTACCACTTGTTAGTTTTCTCTTAATGTTCATTCTACCCCTCCATACGTAATGCTTATTACAATCAGATTAGGAGCGATATACAATTGCCTTTGCCAAACGTTCCGATGCCTCTTCATCAACTAGCGTAGTAACAATAGCAAGTGCAAACTCAATTGCGGTACCCATACCTCTGCTTGTTATGATATGACCATCAACAGCCACATTATCATAAGAAACATCCGCTCCATGCAATTTTTCTTCAAATCCTGGATAACACACAGCTTTCTTACCCGTTAATAAACCATTCACTCCTAATACCGAAGGTGCTGCACATATTGCTGCAATATTCTTCTTCTTTTGGTCAAAATCGATCAGTAAATTTCTCAATGCTTCATGCTCCATTAATGCATTTGTACCAGGCATACCACCAGGTAAAACTAACATGTCAGCATCTGAAAAATCGTGATTATCAAATAATATATCGGCAGAAATACAAATTCCATGAGCCCCTTCAATCATTTTCTTTCCAGTAATTGATACCATATCTACTTTAATTCCTGCTCTTCTTGCGATATCTACAACGGTTAAACCTTCAATTTCTTCAAATCCATCTGCTAAAAAAATATATAATTTCTTCATATAAACTACGTCTCCTTTATTTAAAAACGATTCATATTTAAAATTAAGTAATTTGTTTAAGTCAATTACTTATCTTTCTGAATCAATTTCATTTTCTTAATAATATTTATATCATATTTGATTTAGACTGTCAAAAAAAGGAGTTATTGTAAATGATTTTATCTACATCAACTCCTTTATCATCTCTTATTAATTGAATTGTTTCACCCAAATCTATGTCTTATAAGTAAGCATAAGAATACGTTTTATTTATATCTTTTGATGTAACCTAATCCATGTCTCTTCATACCATTTTCCATTTTCAGTATAATAGTACATCTCAAATTCAAAACCAGGATCAATTTCCTAATTTAATGATCAATTTAATTATAAAACAAAAAGGTCAATTACAATTGTTTAACAATCATAATTGACCTTTTCCCATAATTTAATCGGGGTGACAGGATTCGAACCTGCGACCTCTTGATCCCAAATCAAGCACTCTAGCCAAACTGAGCCACACCCCGG
>CAJJLI010000187.1 GCA_905192625.1 uncultured Clostridium sp.
CTGATCAGTAAATAATGAAGCCATTTTTCTTGCATTCTTTGAGGAAATTAGTGTCTTCACCACGGTTTATGCATTCAAACTTAATTTTTTCAAAAACATCTTTTCTAATTACTAAACTTCCTCCTGAAATGAAATCAGAATAACGATTATCTTTTCCTGGTTGCTTAACTGCCATGATGTCTTTAGATTCTACATAGCAAAAATAAGAATCTTTGCCTACAATGTCGGCACCACTAAATTTAAAAGCTTGCAAAGCGTCTAATAAATAGTTATCACCATAAAAATCATCATCATCCATCTTGGCAAGATAATCTCCTGAGGCATGAGTAACACCATAATTAAGACACTCACCAAGAGTTATATCCTGTGGTAACTGATATACTTTAACATTAGGCATTCCATTTATCTTGTTTTTAACCACATTTATATCAAAACTATCATTATTTAATATAAGTAATAACTCTTTATTCACGTGAGATTGTCGATGATAATTATCAAGCATAATATCAATATTATTGGGACGATTAGTACACATAATTATTGATACTTTATCATCTTGAATGACCTTATTTTTAACTCCTATAGTCTTTAGAATCTGCTCAAAACGTTGTTGATACGAATGATACCGAATACAATGACGAGCGGCCAAATGTCCTAAACGTTCACGTTCAATATCAGACTCAAGCAACCGTTGAACAATAGTTTTCGCTTCGAGTTTGTCTTTAACAATATGTACATGTTCACCAAGCATAGCTTTCATACCATCAGAATGAGTTGATACAACTGGTGTACCGCAAGCCAAAATTTCGAAAACCCGACGGGAGAACATAGTTGGTGAGTCCTGAACAGTGTTGATATTCAGGAATAGCTTGTATTGTCTATAAGCAGTGAGCATCTGTTCATAGTCAAGTGAACCAACTATAAATGGTTGGTATTTTTCAGGAAAGATTCGTGATTCTCTATGTTTGGTTGCATGCAGCATTCGGTCGTATATATGCAATTCACGATGTGCTGTTCCATCAAGGACAATTTCTGTTTGTGCTCGACGAGTATCATGTCCATTATTATACCAACTACCGGCAAAACATACTTCGTAAACTGGAAGTTTTTTATTCTTATCACGAATTGGGTTGTGGATAGCTGGTTGTGCCGCAAAAGGAAGTGCGTATACTCTATTATGTCCAACACGAGACTTGTATTTTTCTAAGATATTCCCATCAGTTGTGAATATATAGTCACAATCAGCTGCAACATCAATAAAGACTTCGTAGTTGGTTGGATCCTCCTTATTCCAAAATACTACAGGAATATTCTTGGATTGACAGTATTTGATAACTTTGCGAAGTGGATCACCCAAATGTTTTTTATAACTCACCATGGTATATGTCCACTCACCATTATTACCATTCCAAGCTGATTCAAGAAATAACATTACTGGGTGTGATTCGTCGATCTCTGATTTCCAATTTTGCTTGGTTAACGGAATAAAGTTTGCCTCATAGCGAAAGCATTCATAAGTAAACTTATCACAGATCGTTACAACATTGATATGCTGATTTCGCAAATGTGCATGTGATTCAAAGACAGGCCAACTAATCTCATTATCATGTTTTACCTCATTATAAACACCAACACTTTCAAGCAATTGCTTCTTGACACTACAGTTAAGAGGGGGGTGATCAAATTTGCCTTTACGCTTAGCCGCACGAATCTTTATTAGCTTTTGAGGCAAGGAAAGAAAACCTTTCAGGCTGCTACGTTTAGTCTCTACCATAGTTTTGCCTAAACGATAGTATAAAGACCTTTCTAGTTTCTGCTTCTCGTAGAGAGCTGTAGCAAGCTTGTCTTTAAGCTCGTCAATTTTTTGCTTTTGTATTTGTGGTGATTCTGGTAATGAGAGAATTCGCGTCTCGAAAGCTTTTGTCAGCGTTTTTGCTTTCACTTCAAAGTGTCGTATAATTTCCTCATGGCTTTGGCAATTATCAAGCCTTATTGCATTCACGGGTAAAGTTTCTTCAATGTAGAGTTTAATAGGTTCAATACGAAGTGAACCTTGCCCTTTAAAACGTAATGCCATACTAAAATAACGCGCATCAGGCATTGTATCGAATTCAATATGATTAATACCGTTATAAATAAGTTGATATTTGTGAGTAATTCTTTTATTTTCATCATACTGGATAATAAAAATTGCACATTCAGGTCGATTCTCTCCATATGATGTATTTAATACTAATCGATACCTGAATCCACCATTGATACGCCAGGAGTTTTTGTCCAATGGCAACCCATTAATATTCATACTGCCAGTTTGTAAATAAAAAGAGTCTCCATTTATCAAATCCATTTCTACAGACAAACTTCCATCTGACTCTATATGCAAATGCTTATTACGACTATTATCAGCAGGTAATAACCATTCGGTCGATGATTCTATATTAGAAAGACCATTGAAAGGTAAAAACGGATAGTTTTGCTCTTTCCATTCTATTTTATTGGCCTTACGTGATAATAGACGAAAAAGTTTTTCGAAATGACTATCATAGATTGAAAATGCCACCTGAAGTTGGTTAATTTCATCCCCAGTGTGTAATTTATTTTTTACTTTTTTCTTAGTAAGACGATTTGACATATCTATATTCTTTCAATTAAAAAAGTGTTTTCCAGACCAAAATAATATATATTAATTGGCAGCATTTACAAAATCTAGTATTGTAGCGCTTGTATACTTTTTATTAATAAGACCTTTAAATTCTTTATGCTTAACTAAAACTAGAACAATATCTGCTTGTTCCAGTGCCTCATAGAGAGAAACCAATTTAACGTTATTACGTCCTTTTAAAGCTGATGGCAAATCATCAATATTAGGTTCAACTACTAAAAGCCGATTAGCAGGGTTATCTGCTAATCTTTTGGTAATTTCTAATGCAGGGCTTTCTCGTAGGTCATCAATATCCGGTTTAAATGCCAATCCCAAACAAGCGATCTTTGGGTTTCTTAGGCCGACAACAACTTGGCTAATTTTTTCAATCACATATTGAGGTTTATAATCGTTGACTAAGCGAGCCTGGTGAATTAACTTTGCAAGTTCTGGATTTTGGTTAACTATAAACCAAGGGTCAACTGCTATGCAATGACCGCCAACACCACAGCCAGGCTGAAGAATATTAACTCGCGGATGCCGATTAGCCAATGAAATTAACTCCCATACATTTATACCTTGTTTATCGCAGATTAGTGACAGTTCATTTGCAAAAGCAATGTTCACATCCCGAAAAGCATTTTCCGTTAACTTACTCATCTCAGCGGTACGCGCATTAGTGGCAATACATTCACCTTTTTTAACGAAAAGTTTGTATAATTCAATTGCTGAAGTTGTACTGTGCTCATCCAGTCCCCCAATGATCCGGTCATTTTCAACTAATTCACGTATAACTTGTCCTGGTAACACTCGCTCGGGGCAATGCGCAATGCAAATATCAGCCTTCAATCCATTTTTCATCTGATGAGGAAATGTTAAATCTGGGCGCTCTTCTGCTAACCATTTAGCCATTTGCTCAGTAGCACCAACAGGCGAAGTGGACTCTAAAACAACCAGATTACCCTTTTCAAGTAGTGGCGCTAATGCACGTGAAGCTGATTCAATATATTTTAAATCAGCCTCAAAGTTCTTTCCTTTAAACGGTGTCGGTACAGCCATGAGGAATGCATCAGCTTTTTGCGGTTCTGTAAAGGCTTTCAAATATCCTTGGCTAACAGCAGACTTCACTAACTCCTGCAGTCCTGGCTCAACAATATGAATATTCCCTTGATTAATTGTATCTACAGCGTACTTGTTGATATCTATACCAACAACGTGAATATTGTTGCTAGCAATCACTGCTGCAGTAGGTAAACCAATATACCCTAAACCAATAACAGAAATACGTTTAAACATAATATTAAATCACTCTCTTGGACTAATTTTAATTAACATTAGTATAGATAAAAAAAGCTGTAATAATTTGCTGTTAGTTTATTTATTCCAGTTGATATCTAAAACCTAAAACAGCATCTACAATTCGCTGACTTGTTTTGCCATCACCATAAGGATTATTTGCATGACTCATTGACTGATATGCGACATCATCATCTAATAGACGAATAGTTTCACTCACGATTGCCTTATCACAAGTGCCTACTAAACGCACTGTTCCTGCTTTAACCGCGGCAGGCCGTTCAGTTGTATCACGCATACATAGAACTGGCTTTCCTAATGACGGAGCTTCTTCTTGAATTCCGCCAGAATCTGTTAATATCAGATAACATTGCTTCATTAGATATACAAATGGTAAATAATCCTGAGGTTCAATTAGATAAATATTTTCTAATTTTTGCAAATTTCTTTTCACTGGTTGTTGCACATTTGGATTCAAATGTACTGGGTAAATGATTTGAACGTCATCTCGTTGAGACAATTTAGCTAAAGCATTGCAAATTCGTTCAATTCCTTCTCCATGATTTTCTCTGCGGTGTAAGGTGACAAGGATCATTTTTTTATTTTTATCGATAAAATCAAATTGAGACTCCAACTGTTTTCTTAATATGGAGCTTTGTTCAATTTTGTTTGATACAGACACCAAAGCATCAATAACTGAATTCCCTGTTAAAAAAATATTTTCTGGTGGAATATTTTCCATTATAAGATTTTTCAATGCACCAGCAGTCGGAGCATAGTGTTCGTCAGCAATTCCTCCCGTTAGTCGACGCATACCTTCTTCAGGCCATGGAGAATAAATATTTCCTGTGCGTAGACCGGCTTCAACATGGCCTACAGCAATATGATGATAATAAGCAGCTAATGTTGCTGCGAATGAAGTTGCTGTATCTCCATGGACAAGGATACGATTTGGTGTAAATTTAGAAAATACCGTTTTTAACCCTTGTAAGATAGCCGTTGTCACATCGGTTAAATCTTGACCAGGCTTCATAATATTGAGATCATAGTCAGGCTTAATCTCAAATAATTTTAACACTTGATCCAACATCTCACGATGCTGTCCAGTTACACATACTCGCGCGTCTATTAGATTATTATTTTCAAATGCCTTAACAATAGGGGCCATTTTTATAGCCTCTGGTCTAGTACCAAATATTATAAGTATTTTTTGCTGTATCATTTTCATCCTTCTTTAACATTAAAGAATAAACATTACATTTTTTAACTAATAAAGTTCAAAATCCCGATTCATCTGCTGAAGGCGATGATGCCAGGTATGTTGAGATAATACAATTTCTTTTGCGCGTTCCCCCAAGACAGTTCTTTTATTTATGTCTTTTTGCAATTCCAAACACCATTCTCGCGCGGATTGACCATTCGCAATTGAAATAATACTATCCTCAAATATACGATTCATAGCTATTGATGGACTGCTGATTATAGAACACACTGAAGCACCTAATTCAAAAACCCTCCGTGAAAGCATTGTTGTATATTTTCTAATTGTATTACAATTTAGATAGAC
>CAJJLI010000188.1 GCA_905192625.1 uncultured Clostridium sp.
GCCTGAATGGACTCTAATGTATTCTCAGGCGCCATCTTTGATGCTCCACGATGCGCGGTAACATAGGTACCAAACATGGATCCAGTTTCAACAAATGCTCCTTTATAAAAACCCGTAACTAAGTAATATACATTAAAGAATATAACAATGACAGTGCATATGGAAAGCAATCGAATATAGCGACCACGTGCAAGTAAAGGTTTTCTCTTGAAAATTCGTATTTCATTACTTTCTTCGTCCATGGATTGAACTATTTTATTTTGTAACTTTTTAATATCACGGCCTAATAGCTCATGTTCCTTTTTGTATGTCACAAACATCTTCGTAATCATTCCAAAATTAGCAATGGACGTAAGCACTGAAAAGAATAACATAGCATAGCCATTGATATGACTTACAAATCGAATGAACACTACTACAACCACTGATTTATCTAACGTTTTATAAACGATCGCACCAGTAATAAATATTACTATGATATAAAAAATCAAATACGCCATAAGTAATATTAAATTAAAAAAGAATAAATTTTTCACGATCTGTCGAATATGACCGCGTTCAAGTTTTTTACTTTCTCGGTACGCCTGACGCAAGTCCATATTCTCAAGAACACAAAAATGAATGGCAAATATCCCTCGAAAAGCAACGTAAATGGCTAAGAAAATAAGAAATACGAGCAAGAATACAACACTCTTTACATGCATAATCGATTTCACAATATAGGAAGGCACCCTTGTACTAACGATAAAGTTATAAATCAAAGGAATTCCTAACACCAGTGCGTCCATCAAACAAAACAATGGTAATACTATATTTTTTCTATTACGAAGCAATTTCCATGTTCTATGAATGCTTGGAAATATAATTTGTGTAACACCTATTTTACGTTCTTGCACACTTGAGAAACAATAAATAATAAGAGAAATATGCTCTACCATTATAAACAATGCTACAAGTGACAAAAAAACGAAACAATAAATGATTGTGAAAGGCGACCTTAAAAAATTGCCTATATTAGCTAAGGTTAAATAACTATATCCTAAAAATTTTAATAACTTCTGTAAAGACCAGCTAAACATAGGCACAACAGCAATTATGAATAAAGACTTATATAAAATTTCGAACAAAATTAAACTTTTAAGGTTGCTCTTAATATATTTATTAGTTTCTACAAAAAAATCTCTCACATATACACCTGCAATTCTGTAAAATAAATTATCTAATCGATGTCGCTAAAATTATCTAGAATTTTTTCTTTTTTTACAGGTTTGGAATCGCCATGTTTCACAAATATCATAGTGAATAGTGATGCCACTGAAAAACTAACCGCATATGGGAATAAAACACGATACGATATTTGTTCCAATAAAAATCCTGACAAAATCGGAGTTATAATTTGTGCTGTCATAGAAATGATATAATATAAACCTGTGTACTTACCGACATCGGAACCTTTGCTCATTTCAACTACCATTGGGTAGGAATTTACATTAATTGCTGCCCAGCCGATTCCTGTTAGTGCAAAAACAAAATTAATAAAAGATGAATATTCAAGGAAGAAACACCCCATAAAATATGATAAGGTAATTAATAATATACCTCCAATGATCGTTTTCTTCCTACCAAAACGAGTTGCTATAAAACCTATTGGTATGTAACTTATAATCGCTGCGCCAGTTGCAACTAATAAACAATTCGCAAATCCACCTGCTTGCATGTTCCAAACTTCTTTTGCATATCTTGAAAATGCGGTAGTTACAGCATTATATGCAGTAAACCACAAAAATATAGAAGCTAACAATAAAACTAAGCTTCTTCTTACAGATTTACTCATACCACTTGATAGTTCTTCCTTCGAATCATCCACATGCATTGTACGAGTATTCTCATCCATGTTATACTTCTTCGTTTCCTCTAGAAGTTTGTTTTCTCGTATAAAAACAATTAATACAATTACCGCAAAAACCATAATACCAGCAACTGATAAGTATATACCAAAATAATTCGGATGCTCTTCTTTTGGAGTCAAAAATTTAATAAATAATAAAGTTATGATACCTCCAACTGCACCCATTAAATTAATCACCGCATTTGCTTGGCTTCTTAAAGGTTTTGGTGTTAAATCCGGCATAAGAGCCACTGCTGGCGAACGATACGACCCCATTGCTAGTAATACAATACCTAAAGAAATAATAAATAGTATAATATTCTTTTGTTGATCAGCAACAGGGATAAATAGCATAAAAATAACGGAAACAATAGTACCGCACACAATAAAAGGTGTTCGTTTACCAAATTTCGAGTTTGTCTTATCTGAGAGAGCACCAAAAAGAGGTAATAAAAACAAAGCTAGCACGTTATCTGCCGCCATAATCATACCTGTTTGCGTCTCACCCATATGAAATGTTTCTTTTAAAATAAGCGGAACAATATTATTGTACAATTGCCAAAAAGCACTAATGGATAAAAATGCTAAACCAATAAAAAATGTACGCTTATAATTTAATCGAAGATCGTTCCCCATAAAACCTCCCTGCTATTATAGCACTTTATTTTAATAATACTCTTATGCTCATTCCTCTTAATCCATCATAACTCATGATTAAATTTCTATATAAAATCCAAGCATAAATTAGGATTTCTTTCATAAAAAGGAAGAACGAACAAAAGAGCTTGTTTTTTATTATATCATACATAGTTTCATCTTTCAGTACTTTTTCTTATCTTTTTGAACAAATTCATACTCATTATATAGTGGTACAAAAAAGAAGATACCTTACATAACGCCATATGATGTACTAGCGTATTTCATGCAAGATATCTTCTTAACAAATGAATCTTTTCAAATGATTCTTTTCAAATATAGTAATTACATTTCAAACGTATTATACGAAAACTAATTATTTATTAAGCGAATCTTTATAGCTATTCTCAGCGCTATTTTAATTTTCAATTACGAGTACTTGAAGAGGTGTTGATGTGTTGTATCCGCCGATAATGCATGCTGTATACATTTTATCTGGTTGAATTCTTTGGTAAAAATTAAAATGCTGAATACCGTCTTCTTGACCTTGCTGCATATCTTGCAAGTAAGCATCAGAGGTATTCCTTAAGTTAAGTGGTGTACCAGAAACATAAAAATCATAATCACCGGCCAAAGCTTGCTTAAGCACTGTTACTTCTTTGACATTGACATCTGAAAATACTAAAGTACCATCATTTAATGTAACATCAAATGGTCCATCATCGTAGGTTAAGTTTGCAACACGGAATGTTCCACGATCTTTTGATCTACCTCTACATACATCATCTTGAATTTGTATCACTTGAATTCCTCGTACCGAATTCACGACTGCTAAAGTAACTTTTGAACCTGCCATAAATGGAATAACTGCTGTACAAATCGGTCTTTCCTTGGATGACTGATTATAAACCATAACAGTACCAAATCCATCCATTACACGATCATATGAGCTTATTTTACCAAAGGATAAACTATCTGCGAATGGACGATTTCCAATCACAACAAAAATCGGTTCAAAGCCTACAGCTGCATGAAGAATACGAACTCTTACATGATTAATTACAGGACTTTGTTGTGGCATATGATGGCAAGAATGACTTGTATCTACATCTCTTACATCCATGATGCACTCTGCTTTATTATCAAGTTCTACGCGGTTTCTCATACCCCTTTTAATAATATCTTCACAAGATTCTTTGCGTTCCATCTTATCTTCAATGATAACTTCTTGTTGAAATTTATTACGATTCATCTCTGCTTCTAAACGGTTATCACACATTGATTTTTGATTCATCATTTCTTGGCGCATTCTTTCATCATGCATCATCCTTTGGTTCATCATTTCTTTTTGCATTCTTTCATCGTGCATCATCTTTTGGTTCATCATTTCTTTTTGCATTCTCTCATCATGCATCATCCTTTGGTTCATCATTTCATTTTGTACTCTCTCGTCACAGGATGCTTTATGATTTTGTATTTTTTCTTCCCATAGCATTTTCTGATTCATCATTTCTTTACGCATACGATCTTCGCATGTTTCATTGAGTTCCATTCTTTCTTTACGAAGCTTTTCTTCATAAAGTTCTTTTTGTTTCATCATTTCTTCACGCATTTTCATTTCATACATTTTTTGTTGTCTCATTAACTCTTGCTGAAGTCTTTCTTCACACATACCCTCTTGCTTTTGCATTTCCATGTGTGCATTCTCTTGCCTTATTCTCTCTTCTCGTAATCTATCTTCATTCATTCTTTCTTGATTCATTCTTTCTTTCCGTAGTTCATCCTCACATAAGCCTTGTTGTTCCTTCATTTGCTGTCTCATTTTTTCTTCAAACATTCTTTGCTGTTCCGTCAATTGTTGTCTCGTTTTTTCTTCATTCATTCTCTGTTGATTCATCATTTCTTGCCGTCTTTGTTCTTCCTGTGCTCTTTGTTGATTCATCATTTCTTGACGTCTTTGTTCTTCCTGTGCTCTTTGTTGATTCAACATTTCTTGTTGTCTTTGTTCTTCTTGTGCTCTTTGTTGGTTTAACATTTCTTGCCGTCTTTGTTCTTCTTGTGCTCTTTGTTGATTCAACATTTCTTGTCGTCTTTGTTCTTCCTGTGCTCTTTGTTGATTCATTCTTCTTTGTGCTTCCATATTACTTGGCCGTTCTTCTTTTTTGCTAGGTGTAGTAGTTCTATTACGATCGGCAAATGCTTCAATCCTATTATCTTGTAATTCCGCAACATGAAGACTTTCATCACTCTTGAAACCGTTTCTATTATTAGATCTGCTAAATCGTGGCATATTACATCTCTTTTCAGCGCTTTATTACTAACATATGAAAGTATTTATATTTCGTGATTACTAAGAGTAAACAATATAAAAAGGACAATACAAATATTTCATTATAAAATATTTGTATTGTCCTACCATATAATCTATGAAGAATTGCAATATCAAAAAACAACAAACTGTATAGATTAACATGCACCTTAAAGATATAAATATCTTGGAGCTGCTCCTTATTTCACCTTAATGATATACGTTGGAGTTGTTTGATCAATCGTTGCGACCTCAAAAACAACATCACCCAAACTACGCAATACCTCTTCGTTTAAGCTTGTATACTTTTCTCGCTCCAATGCCCCAACATATACATAACTTACATCATACTTTTCAAGTAATTGCTTTGCGTCTTCTGCATTTTGTGCATTATAAATGGCTTCAATATCTGTGGACCTTTCTTCGCAGACCGCAGGGTAAGCACCAGTTTCATCACTTCTCCAGAGCCATTCATGTGTTTTCCACCCCATTACCGTTGGTAAACCAGTTATCACTGAAACTCTTTGATAAAATGTATAACTGTCTCCTTGCGCTTCAAGAACTACTGGAGTCCCCTGAATGTTTTCATTTAACCATTTCGTAGCTAAATAATCATCCATAGATTCCTTTTCCATAAATGCAGATGCATCTAACGTTTTATAATTCT
>CAJJLI010000189.1 GCA_905192625.1 uncultured Clostridium sp.
AACCATTTTAATACAATACCAAACAAAAGGGTAAGCATAATTCCTAGAAAAAATGGCGGTATTGCCATACATACTTGACTAAGTAGTGTAAGTATGCGGTCGGCCACTCCTCCTTCTTTTCTTGCACTTAAAATCCCAAGTGGTATTGATATGATAAGTACCATTCCAAAGGAAAGAACTGCAAGCATAAGTGTTACTGGTATGCGCTCTTTTAACATCTGTGTTACTGGCTGGTTGTACTGCGTTGATTTTCCAAAATCACCTCGAATTGCATTTGATACAAAACTTACATAACGCTCTGGAATGCTTTTATTTAATCCCATCGCTTCTCGTAAAGCGTCCACTTGCTCCTCGGTCGCATCAACTCCTAATTTTGACAAGGCGCTGTCTCCAGGAATTACCTGGAAGGCGATGAACGTCAGCATAGATACCAACAATAAGGTAATAATGAGAGTTATTATTTTCTTTAAGTAAAATTTCATGCGAAGTTCATCTCCTTATCCTAGTAATTCTTTTTACCTATTAATTTTTTTACTTACACTCCTCAATGTACAGGTTTATAAAACTTCCAGCAACATCGTAGAATCATAAGATTTTTTGAAACTTATGATTCTATATTCTTTTTTGTATTACGCGTGTTTACTCTGTATAATAAACCGTTGACATATCTTGTACATAAACTGGATAGAATTTATAGCCAGCTAATTTTTTATTTATCGCTACCTTTAGAGTTGGATCTTGTAAATATACGGATGCTGCATCCTCTGCTAAAATTCTTTGAAGTTCTTTATAGCTTGCTATTTTCTCATTCTCATCCGTTGTAGCAACTGCCTTGTTAAGAATCTCATCAAATTCCTTATTTTCATAATTCACAAAATTATTACGTGCATCGGAACGGTAACGTTTTAAAACATCACTTGGTGCTAAATTCGCATCTAATCCAATTAAAGTTGCCTCGTAATCTCTAGATGTATATACCTCTGACAACCAACTTGCCCACTCAATTAATTGAATATTTGCAGTAATTCCTACTTGCTTTAACTGTTCAACGATAACTTGAGTAGTGTCTACATGGAAATCATAGTTGGATGGAACCTTTATTGTGAATGAAAAACCATCTGGATATCCAGCTTGCGCTAACAATTCCTTGGCTTTTTCCACATTGTACGGATACATATCCACTAAGCTTTCATCATAATATTTTTGGAATCCAGGAAGCATATTACTTCCAATGATAGTTCCATCTCCTCCACCAACCATATCGACAATGTATTGTCGATCAATTGCATAACATAACGCTTGTCTTACTAATGGATTATTGAATGGTTCTACCTTATTATTTAAAAACATTGCTTGTACCAAATTCATGCTACCAACTGCAACATTATAATCTTCTGGTAATTGTGCTGCTTGTTCTTCTGTTAATCTAGCAAATATATCAATGGATCCTGCCATTAGCTCCAAAAAGGCAGCATCAATACTTGCTGAAATTTTAAATGTAACTTGATCTAAATAAGGAACACCTTCTACATAGTAATCCTCATTTTTTTCCATAATTAAGTTTTGCATTGCTGAGTAAGAAACAAACTTACAAGGGCCTGTTCCAATCGGATGCTTCTCTTGCTCGTTGTAATCCTTCGGAATTATACTGCAGGTTAAAAAGCCAATTAACTCTGTATTTGGCTCACTCAAATGAATCTGAATCGCATCCTTACCATCGTCCGTTGTTATTTCTTCTATCGAATCAATAATAGAAAGCGCTGATTCCACCTTGACCTCCGGATCGGATGTGTCAAGTAAACCAGCGCTGCGCTTTATCGAGTATATAATATCTTCTGCTGTAACAAGTGATCCATCATGAAATTTTACACCATCTCTCAATGTAAATGTATAAATAGTTCCTTCTTCATTCATTTCATAATCACTTGCAACTGCAGGAACTAAATTACCATGTTCATCGGGTTTTACTAAACCTTCAAAAATATTATACAGCACTTCTTTAGTTCCCGCCGCAACTGCTTTATGTGGGTCAAGACTATCCAAATCCTGTGGTATTCCTACAATTATTGAGCCTCCATATACCGGTTCTTTATTAGCTGTCTGGTTATCATCCTCTGTCTGACCGGCTCCCGAAGTAATATCATCCGTTGGAGTCTTATTATTATCTCCTTCCTTCATACCGCCACTACATCCGTAGAGTGCAATTGATGATAAGAGTAACAACAAGAGAAGAAAGGTTCGTTTTACATTCTTCATATAATACCTCCAAATTGATATATTCTCTCATTATTATTTAATTGTTTTGCTAAATTATACTTAGCATAACAATAATATACTCAAATTATCGATGTTGCAAGCATTTTTTCTCTTTTTTTCTCCTTAATTTTTATTATCATTCTTTTCAATTTAAAGTAAAAGAGTGCCAACACAGTATCAATTCACAATACTTAGTGGCACCCTTTTATGAAAAGGAAGGTTTGAAAAGAAAGTATTAATCAATTATCCCATGATAACTTGAACATGATGTACCTGACCATCTCCAAAAACAGGCACTATATTTCCACCAATCTCCTTGCCGTCTACAATGAATTGAACGACACCAGTTGACACATGATTTGGATTCTGTATTTCAATCTGATATGTATCTCCACGAAATTCACGAATAATCTTATAACCTTCCCAGACTTTTGGTATCGACGGGTCAATCATAAGCCCATCATACTCTGGTTTGATACCTAAGATATATTGCGAAATAGCTACAAAGTTCCAAGATGCTGTTCCTGTTAACCATGAATTTTTAGCTTCACCAAAACGGCTTGCATCTTTTCCTGCTACCATCTGTGCATATACATATGGTTCTAATCGATGAATTTGAGAGTATTCTTCGGTATAGGCAGGGGCGATTCTTGTATAATAGTCAAATGCCTTATCGCCTCTTCCAATCAATGCTTCTGCACACATAATCCATGCATTGTTATGGCAAAAGATACCTGCATTTTCTTTATATCCAGCTGGATAGGTTGAAATTTCACCATATTCGACATAATATCTTGTAAATGCTGGATTATTTAATACCAATCCATATTTCGTTCCAAGGTATTTTTCCACGGAATCAAGAGCTTTGATTGCCTTATTATCATCCAATCCACACTTACCCATGACACAAAATCCTTGCGACTCTATAAATATCTTTCCTTCTTCGCACTCTTTGCTGCCTATTTTTCTACCCAAATCATCGTATGCTCGTAAAAACCATTCTCCATCATACCCATGCTCCATAATTACATCTCGCATTTTTTCAACTTCAAAAGTTGCACGTATGGCTTCCTCTGGGTTATTCACTTTTTCCATTAACCTAGCATACTCTTCACCTATGAATGTAAACATCCCCGCAATCATGACAGATTCTGCTACTTTTCCATCCTTGCTAGTCGTTGTCTGGAAGGACTCACCTGATTCCATAGAAAAACAATTTAGATTTAAACAATCGTTCCAATCGGCTCTACCAATGAGCGGAAGTCCATGAGGACCTACATTATTAATAACATGGTCAAACGCTCGCTTTAAATGATCGGATAATGGTTTTGCTAACTCTTCTTTATTATCATATGGAGTGCTAACGTCCAAGATACTGTAATCACCAGTTTCCTTTATGTATGCAACTACCGCTAATATAAGCCATAATGGATCATCATTAAAATTACCACCAATTTCATCGTTCCCTTTTTTAGTCAATGGTTGATATTGATGATAGGCACCACCATCCAGCAATTGGGTAGATGCCAAATCAATAATTCTCTCTCTTGCCCGGTCCGGTATCTGATGTACAAAGCCAAGTAAATCTTGGTTAGAATCACGAAATCCCATACCTCTTCCAATACCAGATTCAAAATATGAAGCGCTCCTAGATAAGTTAAATGTCACCATGCATTGATATTGATTCCATATATTTACCATTCGATTTAATTTTTCATCCTCAGAAAAAATTGTATACTTTGACAACAGCTGATCCCAGTATTTTGAAAGCTCTGCAAATGCTATCTCTACTGCTTCCACTGTCTCGTATTTTTTTATCATTTCTTCAGCTTTTTTCTTATTAATTATGTTACTTCCATTCGGAGCCTTCGTTGATAATAAAAGGCCCTCTTCCTCTACTTCTCCTACTTGATATTCCCATTTTTCATTCCATTCGTTTTCTACATACCCCAGTATAAAAATTAGTTCTTTCTTTTCACCAGGTTCTAAGTGGACCTCTATACTATGCGAAGCAACTGGCGACCATCCATCTGCTACTGAGTTATTTGATTTTCCTGCCATGACTGCCTTTGGATTTTCAAACCCGTTATATGTTCCAATAAAGCTCTCACGATCGGAGTCAAATCCACTGATTGGTGAATTTACTGAGAAGAACGCATAATGATTACGACGCTCTTTATATTCTGTTTTATGATAAATAACAGATCCTTTTACCTCAACTTCACCAGTATTAAAATTTCTCTGGAAATTCGTCGAATCATCTTGTGCATTCCAAAGACACCATTCCACAAATGAAAACAAAGTTATATTCTTCTCTTGGTCACTAACATTTTCAAGGGTTACTTTATGTATTTCACCATTATAATCATTCGGGACAAAGAACAATACATTAGTTTCAATGCCATTTCTACGTCCTTTGATATTCGTATATCCCATACCGTGTCGGCACTCATAAAATTCCAAATCCTTTTTTGCAGGCGCCCAACCTGGAGACCAAACATCACCACCATCATTTATATAATAATAGCGTCCTCCCCCTAAATCCAGTGGCACATTATTATAACGAAATCTTGTAATTCTTCTAAGCTTCGCATCCTTATAAAAGCTATAGCCACCACCGGTGTTTGAGATCAACGAAAAAAATTCCTGTGAACCAAGATAATTAATCCAAGGATATGGTGTCTGTGGTGTTGTAATGACATATTCTTTATTAACATCATCAAAAAAGCCGAATTTCATGTCGTTTCTCCTTCATTGAATTGATCGGGGTTATCCCTTGTCTCAAAAGTAACTTTTTTACATTCCCATTATATACCATATACTACATTCAAACAATTGAAGTAATCCACAAAAACTAAAGTTAAACCTTGTGAAAAATACACTAATTTTTTACGAAACTTTTCGTAATTTTAATTATTCTACAAGTTTTATCTCACGAAACTTTTTCGATGAAATATTTTTTTCATCACAATATGCAATTTATCTTTTATGAAATGAATTCATTTTCACTCAAATTATTACTTTAGTTTACATTAATTTTAGAAATATTTTCTTTTATTCATTGTACACATATGCTAAACTATTAGCAGACTAAACTACTATTTTATTATATTTAGTATAGATTTTTATGATAAAGGTATAATTATCCTAAAACGAAATGAGGGCTATCAATGAAACAAACGCGATTAGACGACAATGCTAGTATATATGAACGTCGAAACCCAAAATCTGAGC
>CAJJLI010000190.1 GCA_905192625.1 uncultured Clostridium sp.
TGGTATGATGGTTATTTGCTGGAGGACTATCAGGTATATAATCCCAAAGCAGTACATATGCAACTACCAATTCTACTAATGAGTAAATTTCACTGTTTCTGTTTACAAACATAGATGCCGATTGTTTTCTATTCATGGAGTAAAGCATTTCTGCTTTTATATCCATAAATTAAAAAAACCCTCATCCAAAACAGGATGAGAGCATATATGCTTTCACTATACCACCTATTTCACGTACTCCGTCTTATTACAATCCTTTTCCTGTAACTATGACTTTTATACATTACCCATATAACGGTAGGTACCGACAAAGCTTACTACATGTTCAGCCTTGCAACTTAGAAGTGATTTTCAGATATCCTCTACTCATATCGCACTCCCACTCTCTGCGACTCGCTGTGACTTTCCTTGATTCTTACTCTCTTCGTCAACGTTTTTATGATTTATATTTTATATTTTTTATCTTAGTATAGAAAATATTATTTGTCAATGGAATTTGTGTCATACATCTAAATTTCATGTATAGAAAAATCAAACCCTCACAAACTAAATTCGAGGTGATGATATATGGATCCATTTTCTTTTGACGCTGATGACACTTTTGGTAGTAGAGTTTTTCCTATTGTTACATTTACGGACGATAGTATTGAATCCTATTTAGAAACATTAGATAGTGCAACCAGAGAAGCTGTCGCAAGAAATCAAGACCAATTTAAATCAAGAGAAGAAGTTGAAAAGTTTGTTCAAGGTTTACGTGGATAAATTATCTTCTCGATACTACTAATTTTATGTAGTAGTATCTATGGGTTGTCGCAAATTAGATGCATGCAGGGCATTCGCATCTCTTCATTCATGCAATCTAGTTTGAGACAGCCTATTATATCTCTTTAACTTCTTTGATCTAGGGTATCGTAATCTCTACGTTCCGAAACACTTTTATATGCTGGTCGCATAATCTTTTCTGAACTCACTATTTCTTCTAGGCGATGTGCGCTCCACCCAACAATTCGTGCAATCGCAAATATTGGAGTATACAATTCTAGAGGCAGACCTAGTAGACGATATACAAAACCACTATAAAAATCAACATTCGTATTTACACCTTTATAGATTTTTCTTTCTTCACCAATGAGTTTAGGTGCTAGTTTTTCAACCGTGGTATACAACTTAAATTCATCTTCTTGCCCCTTGTTTTTTGCAAGTTCTTCAACAAAAATCTTAAAAATTTCCGCTCTTGGATCGGATATTGAGTATACTGCATGACCAATTCCATAAATAAGTCCAGAATGATCGAACTCTTCTTTTCTTAGAACTTTTCTTAGATAGTCCGCCACTTCATCTTCATCTTTCCAATCATGAACCTTATTTTTTAAATCTTCAAACATTTGCATTACTTTAATATTGGCTCCACCATGTTTTGGACCTTTTAACGATCCAAGCGCTGCCGCCATAACTGAATATGTATCGGTTCCAGAAGAGCTAACTACACGTGTTGTAAAAGATGAATTATTACCTCCACCATGTTCCATATGAAGAACTAATGCTAAATCAAGTACAGACGCTTCAAATTTCGTATACTTCATGTTCGGACGTAGCATCATTAGGATATTTTCTGCGGTTGATAATTCTTCTTTCGGTGGGTGAATAAATAAGCTATTGCCGATACTTTGATTATATGCATGATAGCTATACACTGCTAGCATTGGAAATTGACTAATAAGATTTAGACATTGTCTCATAACATTAGATAAAGAGGTGTTCTCTGCATCAGAATCATAAGAGTATAGAGTTAAAATACTTTTTGATAAGGAAATCATCATATCCTTACTTGGCGCTTTCATGATTACGTCACGGAAAAAGTTTTGAGGTAGCGTTCTCCTTTTTCCTAGTTCCAAACTAAACTCTTCTAGCTCTTCTTTATTTGGCAATTCACCAACTAACAATAAATACGCAATTTCTTCAAAGCCAAAGCGTCCTTCATTTAAAAAGCCCTGTGTTAAATTCCGAATATCATATCCTCTATAAAATAACATGCCGTCACATGGTACTTCTTCCCCGTTCACAATGTTCTTTGCATGTACTTCAGATATATTCGTTAACCCAGCTACGACACCTTTACCATTAATATCACGTAGGCCACGCTTCACATCATATTCTTTGTATAAGTCAGATTCCACCTTATCACATCTTTCACATACTTCCACCAACTTTTGCACTTGTGGTGTTATTTGAAAAATTACTTCTTCCATAGAACTCCTCCTTATGATATATTTAACAATGTTAATTATTGTTTTACTTATAAGTATCCATTAATTTTAGACCTCTGTCAATATTTTTTTCAATATTTTAGTAAATTATTATACATAGTCTTTTATTTTTATAATCATTATAGATTTTTACCCATAAATCTTTCATAAAACACTTTCTTTTCTCAATACTTGATTTTTCTTATAAAAATTAAAAAAACTGCCGTAAAATAATCAATTTTAGACATACTTCTATGAATCTCTGTAAACTACAAAAATACATAAAAATACATAAAAAAGATTATTTTACGACAGTATTAAATCCGAATCCTAGTTTGAAAAATCTCCAATTCTTCTTCTAAGATATAACTAAATTTACTCATCGCTGTTATCATCCCAGATAATTCTTCATTTCCCATACGTTCCGCGATTCTTCTAGTTAATTCCTTATACGTTTCAGTTTCATCCTTAAGAACATCTTCTCCAAGTTTGGTAAGACTTAAATATGAAATACGATGATCTTTCGCGTCCATCTTTCGCGTTATGTACCCTTTTTTCTCTAATACGGTAAGCATCCTTGATGTCGCTGGTTTCTTTGTACCAAAAAAATCATTTAACTTTGTTGAAGTTAACTTACTATCCTGATTATTCTCAATCATCTTACCGATTGCACACAACATAGTGTATTCACCAAATGTAGTGTTTTTAAATGGTTTTACCTGACTTGTAATCGTGCGTAGACGATTCATAACATATCTTAAATCATTCGGGTCTGATTGCATGATTCTATGTCCACTTTCCTTTATCACAATACTTATTGTACATAAATTTAATATAAGCCCCTAGACTATATTTGTCAAGAGACATAAACACAGAACAAAGAATACATATAGCACATTCTACGTGCCTGCAAATTTAGTAGCAATATATTCGTCTCCACAAGGTGCGCATTTTGGTACGTAGTGCTACTTAAATTATAGAAATTTCACTTTAACGCCTTACTTTAACAATGTCTTTTCTAAAATCAAAAAAAGGTTGTTGCAAAGTAGTAATGCCTTGCAACAACCTTAGTATTATTCTTTTACTCCACCAAGAGCTACTCCCGCGATAATATATCTTGATAATAGGAAATAAACAATCATTAACGGTAATACTGTAAGTACTAAACCAACATAAATCATTCCAAAGTCAGAACGGAACTGTTCACTACGAAGCTGTTGAATAAACATTGGCAATGTAACTTTTGTCTGTGAGGATATAATCATAATTGGCATAAATAAGTTATTCCATGAAGCGATAAATGCAAAGATTGCTTGGGTTGCAATCGCTGGTTTTAACAATGGAACTATAATACGGTTAAACGTGCTAAATTCACCGGAACCATCAATACGAGCAGCGTCGATAATATCTAGCGGAAGTGAGGCTTTCATATATTGTCTCATAAAAAATACCGTAGTAGGTGCCGCTAGTGCAGGAATAATTAATGGGAAGTAGGTGTCATTAAGACGAATCTTAAGCATAAATTGATAAAATCCAATGACAGATACTTGCGAAGGAATCATCATAATGGCAAGTATAAATGACCAAGCAAATCTACGTAATTTAAATTTATAAGCAAATACACCGTATGCAGTTAAGGAGGAGAAGTATACCGCTAATAAAGTTGCGGGTACCGCTATGGAGGCACTATTAAATACAGCTTTCCACAAAGGTGTTCCTACCCCTTCGGCTTTTTTTAACAGCTTAGAAACATTATTAAAGAACTCTTTTCCTGGTAATAAACCAATACCTTGCTGTATATCAACACTTGCCCTTGTTGAATTAATAATCATAATATAGAAAGGAAATAAACTTAATGCTGATAGTAAAATACATATAATATTACGAAATATTTTACTTCGTAATATGCTTTTTGAATGGCTAGCGTCTTTTACTGATTTAACATCTTTACTCATCTACTTCCCCTCCCTCATACTTCTTTTATCTTCTTTGATTTAGGCTCTTTATCACCCAATGTAAAGAAGAATATTAAGCTAATAATTAAAGTAACTAAAAAAAGAATTAAAGAAGCTGCAGAAGCTTTACCAATATCACGACTCGTTCCTAGAGCAAGCTGTTTTATGTACATTGTAATTGTTTGAGAAGCATAGTCTGGCAATCCATCTCCTGCGTTATTTACATTAAACAAAGAAGGAATATCGAACATCTGCAAACCACCAATGGAGGAAGTCACTAAAACAAACAATAAAATTGGCTTTAATAATGGCAATGTAATACGACGAAAGATTTGCGTACTACTTGCACCATCGACCCTTGCTGCTTCATACAATGTTGGACTAATACCAAGAATTCCTGCAATTAATATAATCATTGTATTACCATACCACATCCAAAAATTAATGAATCCGATTAATATCCTAGTCCACCACTTATTTTGCATGAAATAATCCGTCGCTTCACGTCCCACATCAATCAGCCCCAAGGAACGACAAAGTTGAGTAATTGGTCCTTGTACGCTAAATAATGTATAAAATAATACAGCTATGGATGCTGCTGTAATTATATTTGGCATATAAATCATTACTTTATAAGCACCATGGGCTTTTAACTTAACTCTCGTATCTGTAAACCATGCTGCAAGTAACAGTGAAAGGGCAATTTGAGGAATAAAGTTAATTAACCACATTATGATTGTATTCCCTAAGGTTTTAAATGTCATTGTATGAAATATCTTTGCTCCTTCATTCACTACTCCCTTAAGATTGGTATCATAAAGTACTCGTTTAAAGTTTGTAAGACCATTAAACGTTGGTCCCATCGCTTGCATTCCTCGATAATAAAATTCCTGTGTACTTAACCAAATGGTATATATTAATGGCCATAATGAAAAAAGAAAATATACAATAAAAAATGGTGCTATAAAATAATATCCGTAGCGACCATATTCGACCGTTCTATGTTTTTTCCGATTGCTCTTAGCCATACTCTGCACCAACCCCTTTTTTAATAATGGATATTGCTTATGCATGTGAATTTTCTTTACTAAAAATAAGATATCTTGAACACTTTATAAAACCCAAATCCACAAAGAGCCTTTAGGCTCTATAAAATGTTCAGAATGTGGATTTGAAAAGATTTTATTATAGGTATCCGGCTGAATTAGCCGGATACCTTTTTTGTATAGCTTATAAACGTTTAACATAACTTCAATATAACTACATTCTCTTAAACTTATT
>CAJJLI010000191.1 GCA_905192625.1 uncultured Clostridium sp.
CAATGCAATGCATTCCTTTGACCATGCAAATGGTAAATATCATTTTCTAGGTTGTATGTTATCAGCAGCATCTGCTAACAAATGGTGGATGGATGATATTATTCGTACAAAAGAATACAACAAAGAACAAGAAAATATTGTGAAATTAGGGGAGAACCGAGTATTCTTTTTACCATATTTAATGGGTGAGAGAACACCTCATAACAATCCGAATGCAAGAGGTACTTTTGTTGGAATGACGATGGATACGACTCGTGAAGATATGACACAGGCGGTATTAGAAGGTGTAACTTTTGCACTTCGTGATGCCCTTGAAATTGCTCGCTCCTTTGGTGTAACAATTACACGTGTACGTTTAAATGGTGGTGGTGCGAAGAGTAAACTTTGGTGTGAAATGGTAGCAAATATCATGAACGTTAAAGTAGACAAAATTAACAGCGAAGAAGGACCAGGATTTGGTGCTGCTATCCTTGCTGCCGTTGGATGTGAGAAATTTAATTCAGTTGAAGAAGCTGCAAGTAAATTAATCAAAGTTGTTAGTACGATTGAGCCAGAAGAAGAGTTGGTAAGAAAGTATGAAGAGAAATATCAGATGTTTAAGACAATTTATCCAGCATTAAAGTCAGTATATGATGTAATCGCTTAGTAAGAAGTTATGTTTAATAAATCAAGGTATCTATGGGAGAGCGATTCATTCATTTTTAATTGAGTTCGGAGATATCCTTGTAACTGAGTTGCTGTCAATGGAATGATAAATAAAGGATTAAAAAAAGGCTTTTTGCTACACTGCAAAAGCCTTTTTTAAACTGCTTTTATTAAAACTTATAAGTTTTTTTAACTACGTACTCTTTATTTTGGCTCAAAAGCTTATGAAAGTGCGAGTCCTTTTTGTTGATTCTATACTTATGAAAAGAGTATTTACCTTTTACACATATAAGCTTAGAAAGTATTAATTACTTTTCTTTTTATCTGCAAAGAATAAAAAAATACAATATTTCACAAATACATAAAGAACAGCTCCAAGCGCAATTGAGAAAGAACATCTTGATAAAAGTGAGAGAAAGTAATTACTACCTTGTGCAAAATATGCAGAACTCATTTTTAAAGCAACCGCACTAATAACGAGCGGAAAGGTAAATGCAGAATAACTTGGATAAAATTTAATGCGCAATGTTTTTGTCATAGTATAGAGCACATATAGATAACTTATAATACATAAAATCAACATAATAGATACTAAAATCTTGTTTTTAGTATCAAAAGTAGATAAGTAGCCAGCCAGACATAGACTAATAGGCGCACAAATAATAGTTAATGTAGGAAGTGCAGGTTCTGGAATCTGTTTTATTTTAAAAACCCGATATAATACAATTGGAAGCAGAACCAAATAAAGTATAAAACCGAGATAAAAAAGTATCTGGCCAATTCCCTTTTGACCCATTGCAGGAGCAGTTATACTTCCCACCACAAAACCAACAAAAGGAATAAACCAACTTGGAAATACGGTTTTAATGTTGAATTTTAATATAAACGTCGTAAAAAAGCATATTGCTATGATAAAATGTAAAATCAAAGAAAATGCCCATACGAAAGTTGCAACAAAACCTACGAATGGTTTTATGTATGCTGAAAGTAAGACCAAAGCCATCGTGTAGGTTGGCAAAACACTAAAAACAACTGGATTTTCCAACTCTTTTTTGAATGAGGAGAAATTCGAAATTGTCTTTATCGTAAAAAGTAGTAGTATCATAAAGGAAATAGCGCCACAAAGATATCGATAAAGAACTCCATAGGAGGCAAGTAAGTTTCCAAGTATTGCAAATCCAAGAGCAAGTCCACAGACTGGAATCGGTAATTTTTTTATGAACGACATGAGTTCCCCCTAAATATCTGTATTTGTAATATTTAATTCACGAACAATAATCTCAGCAGTTTTCATTGCCATTTCTCCAGTAAATGAAACACATTGTGCTTTATGTTCTCCAGATGCCATATCCATGCCTCTGGTATGTACATGACAGCAAAGTACGCCTTTATGATTATCACGGAAGCTTTGTTGAAGTTCATTTGCTAACTTTAAGGTATTCACACTTTTTGGATCCTGTGGGTTGGAGGGTGCCATGCGACCAAAGAAATATCCAAGACATAAAACTCCACCAGAAACTGCTCCACACATGCATTTAGATCGTCCAACGCCTACTGGAAATCCAGAAGCGGCCATGATGAGTGATTCCGGCATTTCAGGTGCTAAATTCATTCGGATGGATGCAACAATAGATTCGGAGCAATAAAACCCACCACTTTGAAATAATTTCTCTGCATCATCTTTTACTTTTTTTAAACTACATTCCGTTACCATAAAAAACCCTCCTAATAATATATAATTCGACATAATTTTATCATTAATCAAGAAGTTACACAAATAGATATATCCAATATATAAATGCTTACGATAGATAAAACGAATATATGAAATTAATCTAAGTTGCATGGTAGGTCAAATAAAATATATTTACAAGCAATTCGTTATTAGCATTCACATGTTTTTACCATTAAAATGCTTACGCTATTAATTTGTTTTCCATCATTGATTTGTTTATAACGTTATATTTTTACGAACTGATTGTTTATGATCATATATTTTTGAAGGCAATGGGAAATCATTGAAAGTAAGGTATAGAGTTGTTATAATATAATTCGAGAGTCAAAAAGCCCATTGAAAAGCCAAATGGTATAGGTACAGTACAGAAATTAGATTGGAGTCAAGAATGAGAGCATACACAGGTTTTGCAAATGTTTATGATAAATTTATGGACAATGTTCCTTATGATACATGGTCAGAATATTTAATATCATTGCTAAAAGAATTTGGAGTAGATGATGGATTGGTATTGGAGTTAGGCTGTGGAACAGGAAGTATCACAAGAAGATTAGCAAGTCATGGATATGATATGATCGGGATTGACAATTCTGAAGAGATGCTTGAGATCGCAAGAGAAAAAGAAATGGATTTTATGATGGAATCTATGGAAGAACTCGCTGAAGAAGAAGTCGATGAGGATGGTAATGGCGATTATATCCAGGGAATACTTTATTTAGAACAAGACATGAGAGAATTCGAACTATTTGGAACGGTTCGAGCTGTAGTTAGCATTTGTGATAGCATGAATTATATTACAAAGGAAGAAGATCTAGTAAAAGTGTTTCAATTAGTCAATAATTATTTAGATGCTGGTGGAATGTTTATTTTTGATTTAAACACGGTCTATAAATATAAAACGATATTAGGCGATACAACAATTGCAGAAAATCGTGAAGATTGTAGCTTTATTTGGGAAAACTTTTATCATGAAAATGAGATGATTAATGAATACGATGTAACGATTTATAAAAAAGCAGAACTTCTGTTAGAGGATGATGAAGATACTTCAGAACTTTATGAAAGATTTTCAGAAACCCATTATCAAAAAGCGTATGAACTTCAAACAATAAAATCATTATTAGAAAAGGCAGGCATGGAATATGTTACTGCGTATGATGCTTGTACGAAAGATGCGCCAAAAGAGAATAGTGAACGTATTTATGTTATTGCAAGAGAAAAAAAACAAGCAAACAAACTATATACGTAAATCATGAATTGTGTATATAAACCTACGATTAATCCGAAACAAAATTTTGGAACGGATTTGCTTAAAGAACTAGAAAGAATAACAAATTTAAAAATGACAAGCATTAAGAACTAGAAAGGTATAGGTAGAAAAATGGAAGATTATATAATTCGAGCAACAGCAGCAAATAGTCAAGTAAGAGCATTTGCTTGTACAAGTAAAAATTTAGTGGAGTATGCGAGAAGTATTCACAATACAAGTCCAGTGGTAACGGCAGCTCTTGGACGATTATTAACAGCTGGAGCTATGATGGGAAGTATGACCAAAGGTGATAAGGATCTTTTAACCTTGAAAATAAATGGTGACGGCCCTATGCAAGGTTTATTAGTCACAGCAGATGCAAAAGCAAACGTAAAAGGTTACGCGTTTCAACCAGACGTAATGCTTCCACCAAGTCCACTAGGAAAACTAGATGTTGGTAGAGCCGTAGGAAAAGGCTTATTGACGGTAATAAAAGACATGGGATTAAAGGAACCATATACTGGACAAACAGAGTTAGTTTCCGGTGAAATTGCAGAGGATATTACTTATTATTATGCAACCTCAGAGCAGGTTCCATCTTCTGTAGCACTTGGTGTTTTAATGAATCGTGATAACACAGTTAAAGTTGCAGGTGGATTTATCATTCAGTTATTACCATTTGCAGAAGAAGAGGTAATAGCAAAATTAGAAGAGAAAATAAGTAATTTAAAATCAATTACAACTATGTTAGATCAGGATATGACACCAGAAATGATTCTTGAAGAATTACTTGGGGATATGGGATTAGAAATACTAGATCGTATCCCAACTCAGTTTGATTGCAATTGTTCCAAAGAACGAGTAGAAAAAGCAATCATTAGCATTGGGGAAAAAGACCTTCAGGAAATGATTGATGACAACGAGCCAATTGAAGTAAACTGCCATTTTTGCAACAAGCATTATATGTTCTCTGTTGATGATTTAAAAGAATTCATTAAAAGAAGTAAGTAATCTGATATCGCATGCAAACGAAGAAAGGTTGGGGAAGCTAGGGGAATGGAATTAAAGAATATAACACCAGAACAAGCAGGAATACCCTCAGAAGCAATCAACAAGTATATGGATGCTTTGGAGGAATACAAGGTTAATTTGCATGGATTTATTATGATGCGGGGAAAAGAAATAATTGCCGAAGGCTATTATCCACCATTTCATAAAGATTATATTCATCGTATGTACTCAATATCAAAAAGTTTTACTTCGATAGCGATTGGACTTTTAATTGATGAAGGAAAATTATCTTTCGATGATAAGATTTGCGATTATTTTCAAGATAAATTAGAAAAAGAAACGCCTTCATATATCAAAGAAATTACCATACGTGATATGCTGAAAATGGCGACAGCCCATAAGAGTACGACTTATAAGCGATATGATGGAAATGACTGGGTTAAATCATTTTTTGTTCTAGAACCTTCACATATGCCAGGAACCGCGTTTTCCTATGATACTTCTTCGTCGCATGTATTAGCTGCATTGGTGGAACGTTTGAGCGGAAAAAGCATACTTGATTATTTGAGAGATAAATTCTTGAATGAAATCGGTTTTTCAAAAGAAGCAAGGTGGTTAAAAGACCCCCAAGGGGTTTCTCAAGGTGGTACTGGATTATTATGTACAATGAGAGATTTAGCAAAAGTTGCATATGTGTGTATGAAGGAAGGTAAGCTAGGTGAAGCACAGTTGCTTCCAAAAGAATACATCAAAGAAGCTACCATGAAACAGATAAGTACAGATGCACAAGCTGCTCTTGATGATCAATTTGGATACGGATATCAGATATGGAAAACA
>CAJJLI010000192.1 GCA_905192625.1 uncultured Clostridium sp.
GATAGATTATTTTTCATCATAGGAGGATTTGATTATGTTTAATTTTAGCTGTGCGAATTTATTAGAACTTTTAAAGAAATGTTTTGGCGCTCAATAGTTCAGGGAGCCCGTATACTTTATAGATTTTAGGTTTATTCTTTTTTCCAATAATATAGAAAAATGTTTAAATGCCTCTTTCATTTTCACTGCTTTTAAAGCGAGAAATGAAAGAGGCATATTTTATTTTGATTAGATATGTTGTTATTTTTCTTTACTCAGCTTCATAGAACACGAAGGAATCAGCTGTTAAATAGCCTTTGGATTCACTCATTTGATTGATACAGAATAATCCTGCTTTTACACCAACCCAACGACCTGGAGTCATCATAATGGTAGTTCCAACTGGTTTATAAGAGATATCATCATAACTATATTCATAATTAACATTACCATCTTCAAATACATTCATTTTAATTATAATTTGATCATTCGTTAATGTATCATATTCTGTTATGGTTTCATTCTTCTTTAACCATTCTCCAGTGATTTCAACAAACTTCTTAACTCCATCTTTCAAACGGACTGCTAAACCTGAGTACACACCACCGAGTGAAACCATGCCTGCAATATCACCTTCTGTAAGATTGGATACATCAAGAGTTGCTTTAATGCTAAACTTAGGAGCCGGCCATTTTTGCATGAAAAGGTTTTTAACATCACATAGTTGAGTATTTGAATAAACAGAATATAAATTTAACTTCTTTTCTTTCGTATCTAATTGATACCACTCATCTTGGTAATTTGCATTCCACTGCCACTGTAATCCTAATTTTTCGCCTTCAAAATAATCACTGTCCTCTGGAGCATCGATTTCATACGTTCCACCTACATTTGGCTTTTTATAATGTAATACTGGTTCACCGCAACCATCAACGTCATTTACACCAATGACTGGCCAATCATCCTCCCAACGCATTGGTTGTAGATGTACAATTCGGCCGGCATTTCCAACGTCTTGGAAATGTAGGAACCAATCTTCTCCGGTTGGTGTATCAATCCATGCACCTTGATGAGGTCCATTGACAGGAGAGTTTCCTTGATGCAATACGATTTTTTCTTCATATGGTCCCCAAATATTTTTTGAGCGAAGAACAGTCTGCCAACCAGGTTTTACACCACCTGCTGGAGCAAAAATATAGTAATATCCGTTTCTTTTATATAACTTTGGACCTTCGATTGTAGGTTGCGTTTTATTTCCATCATATACATGGATACCATCATCTAAGACACCTGTTGCATCAGGTTCCATGGAACTCATGTGTAAAATACTCTTAAATCCAATTCTACTTCTTGCAAATGCGCTTACCATATATGCTTTGCCGTCATCATCCCAGAATGGACATGGATCGATCCAACCTATTACACTTCTAACGCAAACAGGTTCAGACCAACCTTTGAAAGGATCTTTTGATGTACACATAAAAATACCTTCATCTGGCATCGGATAGAATACATAAAAAGTATCTTCATGATAACGAATGGCTGGAGCCCATACCCCTCTTCCATGCGCTGGTTCATCATAATCTTTAAACGGAATCTTCTCTAGTACATAACTAATAACCTTCCAGTTCACCAAATCTTTTGAATGTAATACTGGAATTGCTGGTGAATTGCAAAAGCTAGATGCAATCATGAAATAATCTTCTCCAACACGAATTGCATCTGGATCAGAGTAATCTGTATATAAGATAGGATTTTTATAAGTACCGTCCCCCTGGTCTGCAATCCACATTTTTTTCGTTTGCTTCATCATACTTACCTCTTTCTTAAAATAAAGTGATATTACGCTTCTGTATAGACATTGTAATTCATTTTATTCTTCTCGTCATGTCAAATAGACATGAGGTTGTGCCAAATATTGCTCTAAAATAATATCACCACATTTTCTTCAAAACCCCAATTCCTTCAACACATAGTTACGGTGTGTCAACAGATTTCATTTACAAAGATAGTAACAATTGTTATAATAAATTCAAGATATGAATTCATAATTAGTTATGTCAATTATTGCGTTGTTTTTATAATAAACTTGATAAAACATGTATCATCTTTGCTCATATGGAGGTAATTTAAATGAATTCCTTTTACCAATTTCGTACACAAAACTTTCAAAACCTAATATCCCACAATAATAATTATCCTGCACACCTTCATAAACAAATAGAAGTACTCTATGTTTTATCTGGCAAAATTACCGTAACCATTGATAACGATGTACAGGAACTATGCGCAGGCGATTGCTCCATTGCTTTTCCCAATACAATTCATTATTACAAAACAACTGAAGAAAGTCACATTCTACTTCTTATTTTTGATGCTGAATTTGTAAGCGATTATCTTACTGAGTTTTTAAATTACCGCCCACTTAGTCCATTTATTACAAACAAACCTTTATCACCAGATATTCTTAAATGCATTGAAGTACTGACTGAAAATGCCGGTAAAGTTGTAAATGCAAGGCGAATGAAAGGATATCTTATGATAATATTATCCTATATTTTTGATGCTCTTAACTTGATTAAGCAAGAAGAAGAACAATTGAATTCCGATGCATTAATAACGGCACTTATTTATATCGACTGCCATTTTACCGAGGCAATCACGTTAGACGAAGTCGCGAAACACATTAGCACTAGCAAGTTTCATTTATCAAGATTCTTCTCTAAGAAACTTCAAACCTCGTTTAATACTTATGTAAACAATCGAAGGGTAGAGTTGGCAAAAACATTGCTCCGTAATACCAATGACTCTATCACCTCCATTGCATTTGATTCTGGCTTTAATAGCACCAGAAGTTTTTATCGAGCGTTTCAGTCGATTTGTGGGATGACACCAATGGAATATCGCACTAAGAATGAATAATATAATAATCATAATACCGAAATTAAATTTTAGTATATTTCATTCGTGTCATTGAATCATTTTGGGTTCAGTGTGACTGAATCCGTATTACTAGTTCTGTAATAATTCTGCGCTTAATATACGCATGTTAATAATGTATTATAAAACAATAAGATAGCGTTAAAACTGAACTAATATTTAATACTCAATACCTTTTCTTGCGCCAATTCGTTTATCAAACGGATGTTTTACTTTCTTTATTTCAGATACATAGTCCGCTGCTGCTATAAAATGTTCTGCAGGATCTCTTCCCGTTAATACAAGTTCGAGATATTCAGGCTTGTTCTGAATTAATTCATCTACTAGATGTTTATCTACAAGATTGTAATTATACGTTGCTATGATTTCATCAAGAATCAACAAATCAACCGTTTTGTCTTTCACAGCCTGAATCGCTTGTAATAAGGTTTCATTGTGTAGCTTTGTGATTGCTTCTTTGTCTTCCTCCGTCATTTGATTAAAAAATCCATAATCAATCGCATTACGCAAGACAGTGATTTCTTTGATTTGTTTTAATGAGTTAAGTTCGCTGGTATCACTGCCCTTTAAAAACTGTGTAAATAATACATTCATTCCATTACCAGCAGCCCGAATTGCAAGCCCCATGGATGCAGTTGTTTTTCCTTTTCCATCGCCGCAATAAATATGAATCAAACCTTTCATACGCCCTCCTCTAAAATTTCATAAATACGTTTCATATCAAGACCTTCTCGCACAATTTGTGCTAGCTTGTCATATTGCTTTTCCTTATACTCATCGTAAGAACATCCCTTTATATGATCCATTTCAAGACCTTTTCGTTTCAATAAAATAGAAAGTATTGTACTTGTTACTTCTTCTTCATCGAAGATTCCATGAACATAGCTACCACATATGTTTCCACCAAAGGCACCATCCATTTTTTCTTCATTTCCATCAAAAATACAGGTCGCACTCTCTGCTGCCGCTTCAAGTGTTGATTTTCCCATATGAATCTCATAGCCTTTCATACTTACTCCAGATAAGGCTTCAAATGCTCCTGTTATATCTGAAAATTTTCCTTTTACCTGAGTACACACTTTTTCCGTTCCAAATTCGGTATGCATTGGTAATACTTCCATTCCACGCATATCGCCTCCGCCTTCTACTCCACAAGGATCGCTTAATGTTTTTCCAAGCATCTGAAAACCACCACAAATTCCAAATAAAAGAGTATCATTGGCAACTGCCTTTAAAATCGCGGATTCAAGTCCATTTTGA
This sequence comes from uncultured Clostridium sp., assembly GCA_905192625.1. Lineage (GTDB taxonomy): Bacteria > Bacillota > Clostridia > Lachnospirales > Lachnospiraceae > Lachnoclostridium. The sequence goes on from CAJJLI010000192.1 coordinate 4,180, forward strand.
CGCAACCATTTTAAATCGGCCATTGTATTTTTTGTGCCAGGTATAATAATTAAATCTGGATTTCCTAATTCCTCCACACGTTTCACATATCGAAGTGATACACCTTCGATGCATTCAAAAGGATGTAAGTCGGTAAAATTCGAGATTTTTGGTAAATGAATTACTGCAATGTCGATTTGTCCGATTTCTTTTTTTGAAACAAGACGCTCTGATAAGCTATCCTCATCATCAAGATCAATGTCAGCATATGGCAAGACCCCGAGAACTGGAACTTTACTCTTCTCTTCAATAATATCTAGTCCTTTACCAAGAATATTAATATCACCACGGAACTTATTTATAATATTTCCTTTAATTAGCGCACGCTCATCCTCTTCTAATAGCATAATTGTCCCGATCAATTGAGCAAATACTCCACCTCGATCAATATCCCCTACTAAAAGTACTGGAGCCTTAATTTCTTTTGCCAATCCCATGTTTACAATGTCTTCTTGTTTTAAATTAATTTCGGCAGGACTCCCAGCCCCTTCCACAACAATAATGTCGTATGATTCATCCAATTGCTTATATGCCTTTAACACCTCTGGTATGAAATCTCTTTTTCTCTTAAAATAATCCATTGCATGCATATTTCCAACAACTTTACCATTCACTATAACCTGAGACCCCATATCGGTTGTAGGTTTTAATAAAATTGGATTCATTAACACGGAAGGTTTTATTCCAGCGGCTTCTGCTTGCATCACCTGCGCTCTTCCCATCTCAAGGCCTTCCTCAGTAATAAATGAATTCAGTGCCATGTTTTGAGATTTAAACGGTGCCACTTTATAACCATCTTGTGAAAAAACACGACATAATCCAGCAACTAAAAAACTTTTACCTACATTTGACATTGTGCCTTGCACCATGATTACCTTTGCCATTTTAACCTCCTATATCAAACATTGCTTCTATTAATCTTTGATTTTCGAATCGATTCCTAACCGCGATGCGATAATATCCCTTCTCCAAACCACGGTAATTGCTGCAGTCCCTTATTTGAATCCCCCTCGCATACAAGTTATCATATAAATTGATATCGCTACGAAAGAATATATAGTTTGCTTCATGCCCATAGACTTTATCAATGCTACATCCCTCTTTACTTCTGACGGATTCATTTTTATTTAAAAAGTAATCTAATAGATATTCTTTTTCCTTACGAAGCATCTCTCTAGTGTTCATCACATATTCTGTTTCTTTTAGTGCTGCAATTCCTGCAAGTTGT
>CAJJLI010000193.1 GCA_905192625.1 uncultured Clostridium sp.
TTCAGGAGCTACAATCTCTTGACTCCTCATTGCACTCGCCCCTTCCTCTAATTCCCGTGCTCTGTAAACTTCCGCTATACTCTCATCACTTATATTTTCTTCTTGGTCAGCTTCATCCTCCATATCTTCTACATCTGCGCTTTCCGAATCAAATACAATCAATTCCGTTTCAAAAGTTTCAGATGTTTCAAAGAATACCGAGTTTCCAGAGGTTTTTGAGGTATCAGCGCTTTCATATGTTTGTGATACCTCCAAGTTTTCTGACGTATCGCATGTTTCAGATGCCTCCGGATTAATATAACTTGCCCCAGGGTATAGTGCTGCATCTGCATCATATTCGATTCCGCCAAGACGCTTGGTCATGATTTTTTTACATATTTCATTTACGCTATCAAGGACAATATCCCTACTACGAAAATTCTTATGCAAATCTATTCTTTGATACTTACTATCCGTCACATCATAAGTATCATACTTCTCCATAAAAAGCTCTGGTCTTGCCAAACGAAATTTATAAATACTTTGTTTAACGTCACCAACCATAAATACATTAGGCTCACCCAGACGCTCTCTTGAGATACTATTTAATATCGTTTCTTGAACTAAGTTACTGTCTTGATATTCATCAATCATAATTTCTTTAAATTGCTCGCTAAGATCCATTGCTGCTTGGGAAGGAATGAGTTTACCATCTTCTTTTAAAACTAAGATTTCCAGTGCATAATGCTCTAAATCATGAAAATCTAAAAGATTCTTTTCCTGTTTCTTTTTCCTGAAACGTTCTTTGAAGCTTAGTGTTAATTCAATTAACTTATTCACAGGACCTTTCACAGCTTGCATATCTGCTAACATTTCATCGCAAGACCCAAAAAAGAAATCTTTGCATAATCCAGACAACAAATCCTTCATTTTTGCTCGGAGTGCTTTTACAAGTTCTTTCTTTTCCTCCGAGACCCCTTCTTGCTTCTTTGTTGAAAGTCTCGCATACTTGATATCACTAAGACTATCTGAATATTCCTCATAGCTTTTTAGTCCACGCAAGCTATCTAATACATCTTGATCCGATAAAAGAGCATCCATATATGCAAGTGGACCATCGGCTTCCCTGCACACACTTATTGCTAAATCATTTAGCTCTCTTGCATCGTTAAGAATTGTTAAAATATATTCCATCACCTTTTGCATCCAAGGTGTTTGCTGCAAGCCTTCTAGGTCTGCAATGTCAAAATTCTTCCCCATAGATGCTAGCCATTCTTCTGGCCAAGGATAGCTCATAGAAAACCCATACAACTGTAAAATAAAATCTTCTAATACAGAGTCCGATTTTACACTTGCATAACTTTCAACAAAATCTAAAAATTCTTCCGAAGCTTCTTCGTATTGTTCTTCTAATAATTCACTAATCACATCAGACTTAAGTAACGTAAGTTCGGCCTCATCTGCAATTCGAAATGAAGGGTCTAAGTCTATCATGTGAAAATAATTCCGAATAACATACAGGCAGAAACTATCAATTGTTGTAATCTGCGCCGTATGAATTAATGTCAATTGCTTTTGTAAATGCGTATTTTCTGGCTGTTCCATCACTTTTTTCTCGATAGCTGCACCAATACGCTCTCTCATTTCACCTGCTGCTGCCTTTGTAAAAGTTACAATCAGAAGATTATCAATATTAATATTGGAATCTTCCTGAGTAATCATTGTTATGATTCTCTCGACTAAAACGGCAGTTTTTCCAGATCCTGCTGCTGCTGAGACTAATATATTACGATTCCGTAAATCAATTACCTTTTGTTGATCCGTCGTCCAAGTCATTGTTGCCATAAGAATCATCCCTTTCTTTTAACTCTGTCCATATTTCCTCGTTTGATAGTTCTTTTAACCTACGATAATCATAGCCATCCATGCGGCAGTCAAAGCCACAAACAGAAGAATACGGACAATAATCACAAGCACTTTTCTTCTTTAGTTTATAAGGCTCTGGATTTGTTTTACCTTCCATAATCTCCTTACTAAAATAATGCATCAAACGATCTACATAGTTTAATAATTTCTCAAAATCGTCAACGCTAGCAACGCTAGAACGTTTTGTTAATTGCCCATTCTTGTTTGTTTCTACCGGTATTACCTTAGATTTTTTGGAAGGGGCTAAGCCATCATCCGTAAAAAAGTTCTGATCCATATAAGCAATCACATCGTCTCTGGAATTTGCAAGACCATTCATGGATAACTTTTTGCTTATATCCTCCTCTACATGATCGGATTTTTCTACAATTGGATCATCTAGATTATAGTAAAATACACCTGCTGGAATGATTACTTTATCCGGATGTTTTTCTTTCATCATTTGCAACGCAGCAGATAAATACACGCTTAACTGCATCTGAAGTCCATAAAAAAGGCTTTGCAAATCAAATGAAGTGGATCCAGATTTATAATCAATGACTTTGATATACGTAACCTCTCCTTCTTCATATACGTCAATACGGTCAATTCTACCTCGTAGTGATAGAAAACGATCGGCATAGGAAAAGCTTTGCTCAAATACAGCCGGTTCAAATAATCCAACTTGCAACTGCTCACTTAATGTTTTAATCGTTCTTTGTAGCACTCGTGCCACTCGATTGATAATGTACTCATTTCTCTTGGAATTCGTTAAAATTCCATTTCCAAAATCCATCGTTGCTTCAATTACACTTTCATTCCCAAGTTCTATTCTCACCTCATCTGGCAGTGTATGCCATGTATAAGGAGTCTCTTTTAATTTTTTAGAGAATAACTCCAAAGCCTCATGAAAAATATTACCGATATCCGGCACCATGATCTGAAACTCATGTCTTTCTTCTAATAGTACACCATATTGTAAAAAATGAGAGAATGCACACGCTGCGAAACGTTCCATTCTTGTTACGCTCCCCAATAAAAGCTCCCCGTACAATTTTTTGGCTACTTTTTTAGCGATTCCTGTTTCCGTATTGCAGTAAAATAAACCATCCAGTATTAATTGCTTGTCCACTGGAAATGGGATTTCACCAGACATATACACCCGTAGTAACTCTTGGAACAACTCGACAGATTGCACATTATTATAATTTCGTAAACCTTCAATTAAGTAAGATAATCCTTTGTCGGTTGACAACGCATCCGTAATACTACGTTCCTCATATGGTACCAAATCAAATTCCTTTGTTTTGATTTTAGGGAATAACTTTTTAATTTTACCTATGAGATAGGAGGCACGTAGCGCTTTCCCATCGCTCCCCGTTTTCGCATAAGATAGATACAATTTCTTTTGCGGCTTGGTCAAGTTTAAATAGATATAAAATTCAGTAGTATACGCATTTTGACGCTTCGTTGGTGAAAGTTCAATTTCATAATCCGAGAATAACTGCCTGTCTGCATCGTTTAAAATTCCCCCTCCAGGATTGGCCTTTGGTACAATTCCATCATTCACGCCGATAAAGAACAATGCTTTAATATCCTTCAATCTTGTACGCTCAATATCACCTACAACGATTTGGTCTACCCCCGGTGGTATCAACCCAACTTTTGCTTCTTTAAAACCAGTTTCTAATATGTCCTTAAATTCTTTAACACTCAGACATTCATCCCCTAAAAGTTCTACAATCCGCTCAAAAATCTCAATTACAATACGATATACCTGATCATATTCCTTTGCTTTTTGAAGGTATGCACCACTATTTTTTTCACGAAATTGGACGGCCATTTCTTCTAATTGCTCCTCAACTTCATATTGAAGAAGCAAATTATAAATTCCTGTCACATACTCTATCACTGTCTTGTTGCCTTCTTGAAATACCTTGAAAAACTGCACGATTTCATCGTAGAAGCGTTTTCTCAATACATTTATCTCGTCAATTAAGACTTCATACTGTGTACGGTAAACTCGTTGCCATTCACTCTCCCATTTACTTTTTCCACGTATTCCAAGTGCAATCACATAGTTTTCAAGCTTATCGATGTCTTCATCGTTCCAATGAACAAGTCCAGATTTTAAATATCGGAAAACGCTCTCATATGAAAAATTTTGCTCAACGACTTCTAGTGCAGCACGAATAAACTCCACTATCGGATTTGTTATAATATCCTTTTTATTATCAATAAAGCAAGGAATGTTTGCAATTTCAAACTCTCTTTTTATTAAATCTCCATACTGTTCAATATCCCCAGTAACCACTGCGATATCCCGATAACGATACGAGTTTTCACGAAGCAGATCTTGAATCGTTAATATCGTGTGTACTACCTCACTCCTTGCATCCTTTGTAGCAATGATACTTATATCGTCCTGTTCCTTATTGTATGGTCGATAAGGATACCTAAAAATATTACGTTCCAGTGCACATAACGCATCGCTTCCTATAAATCGATATGGAACAAAGGCCTTCTCACCTTGTAACTCCATAACAATCGGTTCATCAATATCCACACGTGCTTCACTTGCAAGTTTCGATAGTTTATCAATTGTTTTTCCGGATAAATAAAACAGTTCGTGTTCTTCCTGCTTTTTATTTCGTTCTCTCTCATCCATAGTAACTGTTACATAAACCTTTTTAGCTCTTACTAATAATTTGTGTAACAGTTTATATTGCGAAGGTGTAAATCCCGTAAATCCGTCAAAACATATTACCATGTTGGATAATATATTCGAATCGTCCATCACATCACAAAGCACATCTAGAATCTCTTCTGCCGTGATGTATTTATCTTCAAGGAAATCTTTAAATCCTTGATATATTGTTATAATATCTTTTAACTTATTTTGCAGCATCGGCTTACTTTTAGAAACTTCATACATCTGCTCTAGCTCGTCCCTGCCTATACTATATTGAAATAGTTCTGAAAGAACCGATTTCATTTCATCAATAAACCCTTGCTTCTTAATATTCGCGCCGTAGAGAATTAAGTCATTTTTCTTCTCCATAACAACTTTTTTTACAATCATACTTTTACCAGTGTCTTCTAACACAAGACGCTGGTTGCCACCCAATTCCTCAAATACACGATACGCTAATCTTAGAAAGCTTAATACATCGATATTCATAATTCCTTTGTTCGGATGCATGCTTACTAGATCCTTTTGTGTTTGCAAGGTGAACTGCTCCGGTACTATTACCAGATAATTCGTATTTGGACATTCGATTGATTCCTTTATTATTTTTTCATATATATAATATGATTTTCCAGATCCTGAACCACCCAATATAAATTGAAGAGACATCGATTATCCTCACTTTCTATAATCTATTATAACAAGGTAACTAAAACAATCTCACAGCTACCTCTTTCTACTTATCATAATATCATGGACAAAAACATATCATGGTCTTGTTACTCCAATCGCCATTCGCAAGCGAGCTTGCAATGGCTCATTCCGTTTTCA
>CAJJLI010000194.1 GCA_905192625.1 uncultured Clostridium sp.
GGCTTCATTGCTTCAGGGATTCGAAGAGGTTCAGCTGGTCATAAACCAACTTTACCTACTAAATAAGTAACAGTTGCGTCGGTAATTTTTTTCTTATCCTTATTTAGAATTCCCGCAGCAAAAAGTTTAATCTGCGCCTCGTCAAGCCCATTCATTTCACTGATATGACCAATGTCTTTCACCGCCTTATATAATCGGTTTCTTTTGTCTACTTCCTGTTCTACAAAGACAACATGAGTCGTATCTGGCATTTCTTTAATATAATCAGCAAAATCGCTTTGTGATTTAAACCATCCACTGTTTTCAATGAGAATTAGTCTACGATCACTAAAGAATGGCATAGTCTCTGCGATATGAATCACTTCATTGACATCCATGGATTTTCCTTCAAAATAAGAAAAATTCATAGAATCACCATCTCCCATGATTCCTTCCTTTAACTTATCTTTATATAATTTTTTTAAATAATCCTCACTTCCATATAGTAAATAAACCGGTTTGTAAGTATTATTTTTTATATGCTCTTTGATTGCTTTCATGAATCTCAGCCTTTCCAAACTCATCTATTTTAAAACAATGTATATTCTATTGAAAAAACTACTCAATCGCCTTTCCTATACATTCGCCCATTTTAACGATTGTTTCATACCCCTCATTCGTATTCTTTAAAATATCTTCATGAATGGTAACTTCATCCTTCTTTAAAAGTAAGACAATCGTGGACCCACCAAATTCAAATTTACCTTTTTCTTGACCTCTTCGAACGACTGCTTCGCGGTGATAATTATTAATTTTTCCAACCATCAAAGCCCCAACTTCCATTTGAATCATTTTACCAAAGTTTTTTGTATTTAATACGCAATACGAACGACTATTTTCCTTGTATATATTTACATGATCTAATATTACTGGATTGACGGTATAAAGTTTCCCTTTTATGAAATGGTTTCTTCCCTTTTTTGCATCATCAACATAACAATATCTATGATAATTATCCACCGTTAATCGGATAATTACAATTGTACCACCAACAAATTCTTTCGCAAGCTTCTTATCCCTTAGGAGGGATTCTACCGTATAGTAAGAGTTTTTAATTTGAAATTTGGATTGTGAGTCAATTGAATATGCACTTACTTTACCATCGGATGGAGAAATTAAATTCTTAGCTAAACGGTCAATTGGTCGGTACTCACTTCTAACTTTCCTTGTGAAAAATTCATTGTAAGAGCGATATTTACAAGGGATATACTCCTGCATCGTAATATTGTTTTTCTTTATAAATGGGTCAATGAAAAAGGTAGATGGCCAAGTATTTAGTAGTGCTCCAGCCGCTTTTGAAATGCAAGGAGCGGACAATGCCTTCAATCCAAGCCTACCGATTGGATTAGAATACAAAACATGTAACAAATCGTCCTGCTTTGTTGAATTGTTAAATTCATTTCCTTCTCTATCCCTATATTTCATATCTTCTTATACCTCACATTCTATTTTAATCATCTTTCTTTTATTCTATTTCATACTTTTTCCCTCTATTATGTATGGTCTTGAACATCTATGTAACTGCCGATTTTACTTATACATACTAGATTTTGGAATCTAGATGTTCGAATGAATATTTATCAATCATTATTTATCGAATACTTAAAGTGTAGGTTTAATACTCAAATCTTACGACATAAAAAAGGTTGAAAGAATCCATTTAATCAACAATCTAAACTTTTTCTTTCAACCTTATATTAAGCTATTTAATTTTATAATTCAAGTAACAAAACATGTTTCACAAATATTATATTCGTTCTATCGTTGACAAAATATCATCAAGTACATAAGCCTGTTTACATGGTTACTGATAATAACGCTATGACAACTAAAATTCCAAAGGCTGTCATTAGACAAACCCCAACGTTTCCAGGTTTTTTTACTTTAAAATCAAGTACAAACAAAAAGGATACTATAATCATTATGATTGAAAATGCAGTTGGAAAATTCGGACGATTTAAAATACTGCCTACGATATACACCGCTGGTAAAATAATCGCAACCGTTGTTACAGGAAGTCCTTGATAGAATTCACGATGTTCTGTTGTAACCTGTTGACGTTCCTGCTCCATAACATTAAAATATCCCAAACGAATTACTGCACCAAGAACAAATAAAACAGATGCAACTCCACCTAGTTTTTTATTCTCACTCATTGCATATCCAATCATTGCAGGTAGCATACCAAAACAGATTAAATCGCATAAAGAATCGATTTGAATTCCAAATACTTTTTCTTGGTCTGTACGATTTTTCATTGCTCTTGCAATCTTACCATCAAACATATCACAAGTTCCCGAAATCATAAGGCAAAAGAATGCCCATGTAAAATTCCCCGCAAATACCTGCGTCATCCCAAAAATAGACGCTCCTAAACCAATATACGTTAAAATTACTGAGTAATTATAAAAGCCTATCATAATATTACCTACCACTCCCTATATTTTTCTTTCGACCAATCATTATCTGACTCGCTATCATTACTGCAGCACTCATTAAAATCAGTGCATAATATGTAATAGCCCGAGTCAACAACATTCCAGGAAGAACAAACTCTTCCGTAAATATATCTTGAAACAAGACCAAAAAGCTACTTTCTGTTGCACCAATTCCCCCTGGCAATGGCAGTGAATCTGCCGCTAACGCTATATACGACTGCAATGAAACAATTTGAGATAAGCTATGCCCTTGTAAGGAAAAAGACTTATAAATTAAAAACGTTACTGTAAATAGTAAAACTCTTTGTACCAGTGTAATAAAAAAACAATTTACCAATACACTTTTGTTCTCTTTTATATAGCCCGCACTTAATTCATACCTTTTCAATGCGTGAAAGGCTTTCTTTAATAATTGGGTATGGTTCTTAATAATTCGTTTTTTTCCAAGCCATAGTATCGTTTTCCCGATTAGTTTTCGTGCAAATGATTGTTTATAGATAGCAACTAACAAAAACCCAACAAAAACAACATTGGCAACAACTCCAAATAGAATCAAAAACCAAATACTATCAACCCTGCTGCTTACAAAACTCCAATGAGCGATTCCTAAAATAATACACATGAATATTAGTATTATTTTATACATTGCCGTTACGATCATAAGTACAATGGACGATATCGCAACTTCAATATCATCTTTCGCCATATAGTAGATCTGCATGGGTTGCCCACCCGATGCAGATGGTGTAATTGCACAAAAAAAGAAGCCAATGAATGAATACTTAACACACCGAATCATTGGTACTTTCTTTTTTACCGCCTTCATCAAATAGTATATAATATAAGACTCACTACAAACATATCCAACCACAAAAATAATGCCTAAAATCAAATACTTGTTTTTTGCCAGTATTAGTGAATCTAAAATTTCTGAAAACTCTTGATCACGAAACAATAAATAATACGTTATGCCAATTAATGCGATTAGTACAATAACATTCGCTATGTATTTTCCTTGTTTTTTTGACAAAGTTCCATCCTCCATGCAACACTTTCATGGCTTTAAATCCATTTACCATTCAAATATATTGCATTTTATCCCTATATACTCTTTTCTCCACATATTAGAAAGTATACTCTTTTCACAATGTCCTTGTCAATGATTTCGGAATTTTCTAAGCTAATTTTAAGAATCTTTTTTTATAATCTTTCAATGATTCTATAAGAAAAATTAAGATTTTTTTAAGAAATAACGTTTTTTTATAAGAAATGAAGTAGTCGAATGATCTATTATATAATAGTCAATACGTATGAATCTTTTTATTTTGTAGCTTTCTTAATTTACCTCAGTACTTCTACTAGTAATAAATAGGAATGATTTTAAGAGACTCTGATTTACTATGAGTGAATCAATAAAGTATTACTCTATTGATTGCCTGTGATGAAATGTTTTACTTTCATAGAAATCCCATCAGTAATTATTGTAATTGCCCCTTCGGTGCTTGTTTTATGTATCCTAGTCCCAACCTTCTCTAAGTTCACTATTGCTTCTTCATGTGGATGCCCATATCGATTGTGTTTTCCGCAGGAAATTATGGAGTGGAGAGGTTTAAGTTCAGTTAAAAACTCCTGATTTGATGAATATTTTGAACCATGATGGCTTACTTTTAGCACCTCAAATTGTGTATGCTGTTGACTTAATTCTTGTGTTTTCTTTTGGTCCTGCATTGCTGTTTTCGTTTGGTTAAGCTCTCTTAAAACACGTAGCTCTCCCGCTGCATCAATATCTCCTGTAAATAAAGCATCAAACTCACCATAATTTAGCCAAAATACGAGGGAATGCGAATTCACATCGCTTAAATCCATCCCTAGTTCTGGCGAAAGGCAATATAACTTAAGTTCACCATCCTGTAAGGATTCTCCCCTCTTATAATAACGGACCTGCACTCCTTTGTTTCTAGCAAGCTGAATAATTTCTTTATATTTATCGTTATACTCCACAAGTTCAGGTAAACATATCGACTCTATAAAAATATCACCTTGATACCTTCTTTTTACTCCTTTCTCGCCATCCTCCATTGATGTTAAAATCTCCATAATCCCACTAATATGATCTGTATCGGAATGTGTTAAAAATGCACAGGTAATGTTATTTACACCAAGTGACTTTAAGTATGGAATCATTCGTTTACCTCCCACATCTTTTACATCCGTACTTCCCCCATCGATCATATAGACGTTACCATTTTCATTTTGAATGACGATACACTCCCCTTGAGAGACATCTAACATTGTAATCTGAAATTCATTTTTTTGAATCAGGAAAAGCAAGGGACACAATAAGAATAAAATGGCAATCCATTTCAACTTCGTACGATGCGCCAAATATACGATAACTACAACAATGCAATAAAAGCTTAATATCTGAAACATACTTGGCTTACCATATAAGTACAACGAATAAGGCAACTTTTGCATCCCATCACACAGTTTCTCATATAAAATTAGGATATAATAGGAAGCGCCTATGCATATATGCGCACTTGCAGTACTAATAAAAAATAAAATACCGCCAAGCACTGCCATAGGAAATAAAATCGATAATAGTGGAACAACAATTAAATTGATGAGAAAAGAATAAGATGAGGTTTCAAAAAAGAAAAACAAGACTATGGGAAACGTAATTATTTGAACACTTAGACTTAAAAAAATTCCTTCGGTGATGTTTTTTAAAATCGGTTTGCTACTTATAAACCCACGCTCTTTAAAAATTGGATACAAAATTGAAATTCCAAGAATCGCCCCGTAAGATAATAAAAAACTAACTTGATAAAGTTGCATCGGTGCTTTGATCAAAGCAATCAATGCACTAAAAGAAAGTGCTGATAAAGCATCGTAGGT
>CAJJLI010000195.1 GCA_905192625.1 uncultured Clostridium sp.
GACGTGTTAGGGACTTTAACCCATAAGATTGCGCCCATGCTGGGCGCACTATAATAAAAGCCAATAAACTGATTAAGTCTATTGGCTTTCATACTTCATTATTTAAAATTGATTGAAGTCGATTGACTTTTACAATACATTAATTATGATTGTTCGAAGTCGATTGACTTTTGCTGACTTATTTATTATTAATTGTTTTCATTGCTCTCATTGAATTTATAATAGCAATCACAGTAACACCGACGTCGCCAAAGACTGCTTCCCACATGGTGGCAACACCAAATGCTGCTAAAATAAGAACTATAATTTTAATTCCCATTGCAAAAATGATATTCTGCCATACGATTTTTCTTGTCTTTTTAGCTACTTGAATTGCAGTTACAATTTTGGAGGGTTCATCCGTCATTAATACAACATCGGCTGCTTCAATGGCAGCATCTGATCCTAAAGCACCCATTGCTATTCCAATATCAGCTCTTGCCAAAACTGGAGCATCATTGATACCATCACCAACATAAACTAATTTCCCTTTGGACTTTCTGGATTTATCTAGTTGCTCCAATTGCTCAACTTTTTGATGCGGAAGCAACTCAGAAAAAAATGTATCTAGTCCAAGCTCATGTGCAATGGCCTCTCCAACCACCTTACTGTCACCAGTGAGCATAGCTGTACGATTAATTCCAAGTTTTTTTAAATCTATAATTGCTTTTTTACTATCAGCCTTTAGTTCATCAGAAATCACAATGTAACCAGCGTATATTCCATCAACCGCTAAATATACAATACTTCCCAACGCATCGACAGGTTTCCAAGCTATATGCTCTGATTCCATGAGTTTTTTGTTCCCAGCGAGTACATATCTTCCATCAATTTTCACTTTAATTCCTTGGCCTGGGATTTCTTCCGGCTCGGTTATTCTTTGTGAATCAATCTCATGGTTATATTCTTTTTGGATTGAAAGAGCGATTGGGTGATTAGAGAAGCTTTCTGCGTGTGCAGCATATTCAAGAAGTTCTTCCTTAGACCACTCGTTTGTACCTTCTATTTTAGTAACTTTAAAAATTCCTTTTGTTAATGTACCTGTTTTATCAAATATTACAGTATCAATGTTGTTTAGTGCCTCTAGGTAATTACTACCCTTTACTAAAATACCATTTTTAGAAGCACCACCGATTCCACCAAAAAAGCTCAATGGAATTGAAATTACCAATGCACAAGGACAGGATACAACTAAAAAAGCGAGTGCTCGGTAAATCCAGTCGTTAAAGTCAGCTCCAGGAATGACAAGGGGAGGGATAACAGCTAATGCTAAGGCTGCAAATGTAACGAATGGTGTGTAATATCTTGCGAATTTTGTTATGAAGTTTTCAGTTGGAGCCTTTTTGCTACTAGCGTTTTGTACAAGTTCTAGAATTCTAGAGATTGTGGATTCTCCAAATTCTTTTGTAACCTCAATTAGTAATACACCGTTTTTATTAATGGATCCAGATAAAACTTCACTGCCAGGTTCCACATCAAGAGGTAGCGCTTCCCCTGTAAGAGCTGACGCATCCAAAGCTGAACTACCTTCAACCACGAGACCATCTAGAGGAATCTTTTCACCTGGTTTTACAAGTATAAAATCACCGATGCCAACTTCTTCTGGTGTAACATTACGTATTTCATTACCAATCTTAAGGTTGGCATAGTCAGGGCGGATATCCATTAGAGTTGAAATGGATTTACGTGAACGGTTCACTGCAAGACGCTGAATGGCTTCACCAACTTGATAAAAAAGCATAACTGCTACGCCCTCTGGGTATTCACCAATGGCAAAAGCCCCGATTGTAGCCACACTCATCAGGAAATTCTCATCAAATATTTGTCCCTTTGATATATTTTTAAACGCTCGATATACTACTTCTCCACCAACTAAAAGGTAACTAATGAAAAATACGATAAATTTTATGGACTGAGAAAAATCAAATAGGCTACCTACTATAAAAAGGGCTGCACCAGCACCAAGACATATCCGATAACCCCATTTTTTTAAAAAGCTTGAATCTTCTTCCATAGGCTTTTGATCTGTGTATGAAATCTTGATGTCAGGTTCTATATCTAATGCAATTTGGGAAGCCTTACGAAGTATTGAAGGCAAGTTTTTCTTATCAAGGGCCTCAATGGTAAGTTTCTGTGTAACAAAATCCAATGAAGCTGATTTAACACCATCGATACGTTTCACCTTATCCTCAATTTTTTGTGCACAATCGCCACAACATAAGCCTAAGAGATACAATGCTTTTTGCCCAGGTTGTGAGCTTTCTTTCTCATTCATAACCACTTGTGGCTCATGACGTTTTATGATGGCATCTACCTGTGGTATGAGAGAATTTACTTGCTTGCTATCTGTAATTTCCATCGAAAGGGTTTTCGAGACAAAATCCACTGAAGCTGTGGAAATTCCATCTAGCTTATTAACATCTCGCTCTATTTTAGCTGCGCAATTACCGCAACATAAACCTTCTAAAACAAACTCTTTTTTTATTGTTGTATCCATTTATATTCACCGCTACTTTCTTTTAGATTTCTTTTAGCTTTCTTTTTTAACAATATCTTCATCATGAGATATGACGGTACATGCTACACAATTATTGGAGCGTTTATGTAAATATTGTTACGTTGTGATTTCCATAATTTGATCATTTTATGAATTTAATGATTGAACAGTTGTCTATTCATTCAACTATATATTCAAAAAATATGGCCCTAATAATACCCATGAACGAGTATTATTTTTCACATATGTGAATCAGGCCTTGGTCAAATATCGTCTTAACATGTTCGTCTGCAAGAGAATAGTACACTACTTTTCCATCTTTTCGGTATTTCACCAACTTAGCTTGCTTAAGTATACGTAGTTGATGGGAAATAGAAGACTTCGTCATCCCTAAAAGAACAGCGATATCACAAACACACATTTCAGCACGAAATAATGCATAAAGAATTTTCACTCTCGTCGAATCGCTAAATACCTTAAAGATATCGGCCAAATCTAGAAGTATATCCTCATCAGGCATATGTTCACGAACGTCATTTACAACTTCTTCATGAATTGTATTACAGTCACATCGATCAATCTCAGTAGGGTTTGCGCACATGAAAATAACCTCCTATAATTTAATAGTTGAATAATCATTCATTTATTATTATATGCGATGTTTTCAGTTTGTCAATCACTAAAATATTATAAAATCCCATAAATTCAAAATTATTATTGCTCTATACCAAAATATAAAGACCTTCTATCTTTAGAAATTCCAAACTATTAAAATCTATTATTAAAATCCATTGTACAAAATTTACTTTTTAAAGTACTAATTTTGTGGAAATGCACAAATATTATTGACTATATTTACATTTATTGGTAATTATGCTATGTTAAAGTTGTAAGGAGTTATAACAACAAGTTTTTATGGCTAACTTTGAATATCAAAGTTAAGACAAGAAAGGAGTATAAAATGAGAGGTTTTGTAAAAAGAGTAAGTACATTCTTAATCGCACTTTTACTGTTCTTTCAATTGTTTTCTGTATCAGTAGGTGCAAGCTCGGCGCTATTTTTCATCGAATGTGAAAATGCGAAATTATCATCAGACCTAAAAGTAACGACCGACATTTATGGACAAGCGAAACCAGGATACTCTGGTAATGGATTTGTTTGGATGCAGAGTTCAGGTACACTTACGTTTGAAGTGACTGTTCCTGAAACAGGAATGTATGGGATTTCCACAAGATACATGCAGGAATTAAGTGCAGATGGACGACTTCAATACTTATACATCAATGGAATAAATAAAGGCTCCTATATGCTTCCTTACACAAAAGAATGGTCCGATTTTAACTTTGGAATACATAAATTATCAAAAGGTACGAATACCATACAAATAAAATCTGGCTGGGGATATGCTTATTTTGATACGTTTACCGTAGATTATGCTAAGCTAGATCCTCTGGAAGTTGAACCTAAGCTTGTAGATCCTCTAGCAACAAAGGAAACTCAACTTCTAATGAATTATTTAACCAGCGTTTATGGTAAGAATATAATCTCTGGACAACAAGAAATCTATGGTGGCGGAAACGATGGTAATATAGAATTGGAATTTGAATGGATATATGAGTTAACGGGTAAGTACCCAGCGATTCGAGGTTTTGATTTTATGAACTATAATCCTCTATATGGCTGGGAAGATGGCACTACAGACCGAATGATAGACTGGGTGAATGATAAGAATGGTATTGCTACCGCATGCTGGCATATTAATGTACCTAGAGATTTTACTACCTATCAGCTTGGTGAGTTCGTAGATTGGAAGAAAGCTACCTATAAGCCAACTGAGACTAATTTTAATACAGCAAATGCAGTTGTTCCTGGAACAAAAGAATATCAATATGTAATGCTTACCATTGAAGATTTGGCAGAACAACTACAGATATTACAAGCAAATAATGTTCCTATTATCTTCCGTCCTTATCACGAAGCAGAAGGTAATGGTGGGTTAAATGGCGAAGGTGCATGGTTTTGGTGGGCATCCGCAGGTGCTGAAGTTTACAAACAACTTTGGGAAATGCTTTATACAGAACTTACTGAAACTTATGGATTACATAATTTAATTTGGACTTACAACAGCTACACTTATAGTACCTCTCCTGCATGGTATCCTGGTGATGATTTAGTTGACATTGTTGGCTATGATAAATACAACACGATATACAATCGCTATGATGGATTATCTGGAGTTCCAAATGAAGATGCGATTTCAACAATCTTCTACCAACTTGTTGATTTAACCAATGGTACTAAAATGGTTGCAATGACGGAAAATGATACAATTCCAAGTATTAAGAATCTTACGGAAGAAAAATCAGGATGGTTATATTTTTGCCCATGGTATGGTGAACATCTTATGAGCTCTGCATTTAATTATCCAGAAACACTAAAAACAATTTATCAAAGTGAGTATACTATCACTTTAGATGAATTGCCAAATTTAAAAGTAGATGAACAAGAAGCAAGTGCTACTATCTCACCTACATCAAGTGATTTTGATAAGTATTCCTTAAATCAAAAAGATATTACTATTACGATTGATTATCAAGGGAATCTATTAAATTCATTAAAAGTTGGAACTACAACTTTACAAGCAAACGTCGATTATTCAATAAGTGGAAATAACTTGATTATTAAAAGTTCTTTCCTCAATACTTTATCCGTAGGTGATCACAATCTTATCTTTGACTTTAATAAAGGAAAAGACGCTACTTTAAAAATAAGAGTTATTGATACTACACCAAGCGCTTCTATTACTCCATCCAC
>CAJJLI010000196.1 GCA_905192625.1 uncultured Clostridium sp.
AAAAGTCGTCAGCTATCTGATGGAATCAGGCAAAGTTTATACTGGTGAGGTCACCCAATTACCGCTCCTGGGAATATTTATGCTTCCAATGATGGTGGCGTTTTAACAGTTCGTTGGGATAAGGTAGAAGAAGCGGATAGCTATGAAGTATATCGTTCAACATCAAAAGATGGTGAATATACAAAATTAAATACGACTACAGAAACATCTTATGTTGATGACAATTTTGATTTTGAACAACCATATTACTATTATGTAATTTCCCTTGGAGATAACAATAGTAGTAACCCTTCTAACAAGGTATTTATCATGGCATCAAAAGGGCATACTGGTGATTACGTGTATGGAAAAGAAGCTCCAAGCATTGAAATTACTCAAAAGCCAAATGATACCGTAACAAGTGGAGAAGTAGTTTTAGCAGGTAAGGTTGATACAAATTCTACTGTTTCTCTTGTTTTAAATGGAGAAGTAGTTAAAACTTCAAGTGAAGTGTTTGATTTTGCAATCTCATTAGAACAAGGTAGAAATGACATTGAACTTATTGTAAAAGCAGAAGATGGAAGAGCAACAAGAAAAACGTTTAATTTTGTTTACCTTACATCCTATGATATTTTAGTTGACGGTTCTTATGAAGGAACTGACGGCGAATTAGTAGATAACGTTCCAGTATATAAAACATTAGAGGCAGCTTTAAACGCAGCAGATGAAAATGGAACTCTTATTTACATAAAGAATGGTAGATATTATGAAAAATTAACGATTAACAAAAAAAATATTTCATTGATTGGTGAAGATAGTGAAAAAACTGTACTTTACTATGATGTAGCATCTGGCTCAAAAGATTCAGAGGGAAAAGATTATGGAACAAGTGGAAGTGCAAGTATCACGATAAATGCAAGTGCTTCTAATTTCTCCGCTGAAAACTTAACAATTTCCAACGAGTTTGATTATGTAAAGGCAGTAGCTGAGAAATTTGTTGGAACACAGGCAGTTGCACTATTAAACAAATCCGATGGATCTGTATTTACAAATGTTCGTATGTATGGATATCAGGATACACTTTGTGCACACTCTAATAGCCAATATTATTACAAATGTTATATTGCAGGAAATGTTGATTATATTTTTGGTGGTGCAAAAGCAGTATTTGAAGATAGTGATTTAGTAAACTTATTACCAGGTTACGTTACAGCAGCTAGTACAGAAGCAGCACAGGAGTATGGATATGTATTTATTAACAGTCGTGTACTTGGTGCGAAAGATTTAGGCGTAGAATCGGTTTATTTAGCTCGTCCTTGGAGAGCAGATGCAGCAGTAACTTATATTGATTGCTATTTAGAAGACGTAGTAAGAAAAATTGGATATTCTGACATGAGTACTAATAGTTACAAGAATGCAAGATTTTTTGAATACAATTCATATGGACCTGGATTTGCTGTAAACTCAGATCGTATTCAATTATCAAAAGAAGAAGTAGCAGAGTATACGAAGAGTAAAATTTTTGGAGCATTTGATGTGGACGCAAGATATGCTGAAATTTCTGGACTTTATGCAGGAAAAACAGAAACACCAGAGCCAACAGTAGCTCCAACAGCGATACCAACAGAAACACCAGAGCCAACGGTGACACCAGATCCAACAGTGACACCAGAGCCAACAAGTACACCAAAACCAACAAGTACACCAAGTACAGGATCTGATTCAGACAATGAATCTACAGTTTCTCCTACACCACAACCAGAAAAGGTTGAAATAGTTTCTGTTGATAAGAATGAAACAGTACAATCTATTTTAAAGAAAGACAAAAATAATTCTACAGCTATTATTGCAGCAGTAACTGGTGGAGAAAAAGGTAAAATATCCGTTTCTGTTGATGTAAGTTCTAATAAAGAACTAAAGAGCGGCGAACGTGTTTATGTATTCCGTGTTGACAGTAAGACTGGTAAACTTTTAAGCATCCCAGGTGGATATGGATATAAGGTTTCCGCAAATGGTAAAGTAGATTTAATTTTAGCAACAGAAGGTGAATATGTAATTCTTGAAAATGCTCCAAGCAATTCAGTAATTAGAAGTATACCTGCACAAGTTTGGTCAAGCATGGATTATAGTGTATTATATTTAGATGGGGAAATTGGAGCTACTAGAGAATTTAAATTACATCTTCCAGAAACAGTAGAGATTGTTAATTCTTTAAATGAAAAACCATCCTCAAAAGCAATGACTGTTGCAAAAGTAGAGTATTCTTCATCCAATACTGCAGTTGCGACTGTATCAAAAGATGGAGTAATTACAGCAAAATCAAATGGTAAAGCTGTAGTTGTTACTAAAGTAACCTTTGTTTCAGGAAAAGTCAAGATAATGAAACGTACAATCGTTGTAAAAGAACCAAGCGTTCGTTTTAATATTGCAAAAACTGTATTGAAAGTAAATGAAACGATTGATTATAGTGTAAAAGGTTTAGGATACCCAACAAATAAGATTGAAGTTTCTATTCAAAATAATGGGGTATTAGAGTTAGTTGATGGTAAGATAAGAGCAGTGAAAGCTGGTAGCGCAGTGGTAACCGCAAAATACGGTGATGTTACTGTAACAACTGAAATTACTGTTAAATAATTTTAAACACAGGTTCTTTGTCAAGTGCTGGTACGAGATGTAATATACCTGTACCAACACTGATAAAAAGGTTCTAAAACGTTTGAATTTTCCATTTCATAGGAAAAGCGTTTTAGAACCTTTTTAATTTGCGTATAAACGTGAGGTATTATATCAATAATAGATATTTTTACTTATTCATTAAAGGCATCATTTTTTTCAACATTTCAAATTTCTGACGATCTGCAGGAGCTAGATTTGCTGTTAATATTTCAGTAATTAAGTCTGTTTCTTGTTGTGAAAAATTAAGTCCTTGAGATTTAAGTTTAGTATTTGCATTCATCATTAATGGGAGCAATTTATCCATAGTAGCGTTTTTACTATTCTTGCTAAGCTCTAAAAGAATTTGTTTTTTGGCGGGGTGAATATTTTTCATTGCAGGGTGATTGATCCAATCTGTATTCATTTACATACCTCATTTCTAATATTTTTTATGACATACATTAAAATTTAGGAATTAAACATTCCTGAATTAAACAACATCTTCATAGATTCAAATGTATTTTTTTGTTCCGGTGTCAACATAGTTCCAAGCATATCCATCATTTGCTGAGTATTCATAGATTGAGAATTGTCATTTGATTTATCCTCTTGGGCTTGTTCTTGTTGCGAATTCTCACTCTGTAATGGATGAGCGTGTTGTTCAGAACCAAACTGTTGTTGTGCGCTCTTTTGAGGCTGTTGGTGCTCTTGCTGATGGTTCTCGAATGTGTTATGTGAAGTATTATGAAAATGATCTTGAGATGGTGAATGATTATAAGTAAATTCGTTTTCAAAATTATAATCATTGTCTTGATTTGTTTGCTTGGTATCATTGTGATTGCTTGATGGTGAGGTTCTCATTTGTGCTGCTTGCAAGGTATCTTGCATTTGTTCATAATTCAAAGGATTTGGTTTATTATCATAAATAAAATCATCGACGTAATCAAGGTTATTATTAAAATTTGTTGACTCATTATTGTACTTGCTTTCCTCAGGATATGGTGATGCATTCATAGATTGATTAAACGCATTATTCATTGTCTGGTCATTACTGGATGTATCTTGATTAAACATAGACATCATGGAAGACATCATCTGATACGTTTCAAACATGCGTTTCATACTAAATATGTTGAGGAATTTATCCACTAAAGATTTTTCTTCGCTACTACAAACGGGACGAATACCTTTCAACAAACCTTCAAAGTCAACATTTTTCATAGAAAATGAAAAAGCTGATACAGTCTTTTTTTGCGAAAGCAGTTGGACAGAATCCATTACGTCATAAATAGAAGATAGAAAGTGCAAGGACCTTTGGGTATCAGGATCAAAATATGGAGAAGCTGCTTTAATTAGGGTAGCAATGTGGCTAGTGCCAATATCATTTTTAGTTTCGCTCGTTCCAGAATCATCAGCTTGATATGCAAAATCCATTTGAATCCCTCCTTTATGTTGATTTTTCATTCCTTTGTATATTGCATGTCATATTCTTTTGCAAGTATACATTGCATGTTTAAAAATATACTACGCTATAATATATTCACCAGAAAGGAAATAATTCCAAAAGAAAAAGGATTTTACAAGATAGCACGAATATTATGTACTATTTTGTAAAACCCTTTATAAATTGCTTTATTAATGAATATAAATTTTAAATATTGTATGAATTTGCATGTTTAAGACTTACGCATGTTTTTCTTTGACTTTAATTTGGGTAGATAAGTCTAGTATCATCGATTGAAGAAAGAACCTCGTTTAGGTAACGATTCGCAATGTATTTTGCCATTGGTAGGTTCATATCTAAGTAATTGCCACAGTTAAAAGCAGCAGCTCCAGGAACTTCTCCTTCGAAATCACGTACAAATTCAAACATATTAGTAAGAAGAGGAACGATATCTTTGGACTCGTAATCTCCAGCAAGTAGGAGATAAAAACCGGTTCTACATCCCATAGGTCCAAAGTAAATAATCTTATTTCCAAAGTCTTTGTCATTGCGTAAATAAGTTGCAGCTAAGTGTTCAATGGTATGAATTTCAGCTGTATTCATAACTGGTTCAAAATTCGGTCTAGTCACACGAATATCAAAAGTAGTAATTATTTCATTTCCTACGGTATCTTTTCTAGAGACGTAAACACCAGGAAGTAATTTTAAATGATCAATTGTGAAGCTGGAAATTTGTTTCATCAGACATTCTCCTTTTAATGATATAATGATAGCGATTGGAGTAACAAGGTCAAGAATAGGACTTTTCCTGATATAATGATAGCGGAATGAGCTATTGCAAGCCTGCTTGTTTATACGACTCCAATTGGAAGGGGGAGATTTTTGTATCTCATTTGATTTCATTATAACATAATAGATTTTAAAACAAAAGAAATTACATGGATTTTTTAAATGCTTTCCGATATAATGAAATAAAGTAATGAGTAGTAGAGATTTCATAATAAATTAAAGTACATATAGAAAGGGCATCGTATGATCCGAAATGTAATTTTTGATATTGGTCAGGTATTAGCAGAATTTCGATGGAAAGAGTTTATTAAAGAATTAGGTTATAGTGATGAAATCAATTGCAGAATTGCAAATGCTACGGTGTTATCTCCTTATTGGAACGAAGTCGATCGGGGAGTGAAATCGAGGGCAGAAATTATTGAATGCTGCGTTAATCAAGATATACCTATCCATAGTTATCCCAGCATATTCATTCTATAGTT
>CAJJLI010000197.1 GCA_905192625.1 uncultured Clostridium sp.
ATACTAGATTTGCAGAAACCTTAGTAGTAGGTAGACAAATCAAAGTTTGGGGAAGACTTCAAAGTCGTGAATATCAAAAGAAAATAAATGATAGCGAGTTTGAAAAAAGAGTTGCTTATGAAGTATCTGTAAGCAAATTAGAATTCATCAATGATAATGTAGAGTAAGTAGATCCCATTTTCTTATAGATAGAATCGTTCACAAGTTAGTGGAGGAGCGGGGGAACTAGCAAAAAGAAAGGTAAACAATGGAGCGTTCATTGTTTACCTTTCTTTTTATACTTTAGTAGCACGTAAAAAAAATATGCATATAATAGATTAAGAATATGATAATGACAATATAATAAACGCTTGTTTCACACTACTATGAATTTATAGGTTGACAGAGCAGAATTTGGATGATAATATTAAGACATTGATAATTGAAAAGAATTGGTAGAGGCGCATTGATTATTAGTAGACTGCAGGATATGTCAGGCATAGTGGAGTGCAGTTGAAAGGATGAGATGCCGAAGCGAATGGTAACCTGAAAGCCATTTGCTGGTCGTATGATGAATAATCATAAGACTGTCATCAATATTTGATGGAGAGCTACTTAAAGAATACGAAACGGAGCCTAAGGAATACTAGGGGTTTCAATATGTGATTGGTTATATTCTTTAGTGTCGACTCCAGGTCGGCTTTTTTTATGCCACAAAATATTACGGAGGTGCTATTATGGCAATTTTTACAGGAGCTGGTGTTGCGGTTATTACACCAATGAAGGCAAACGGAGATGTTAACTATGATAAGTTGGGTGAAATCCTTGATTTCCAAATAAACAATGGAACAGATAGTATCATAATATGCGGTACTACAGGAGAGGCTTCCACATTAACACATGAAGAACATTTAGAAACGATTCGATACACCGTAGATTATGTAAATAAAAGAGTACCTGTAATCGCTGGAACAGGTTCCAATTGTACAGAAACAGCGAAATATTTAACAAAAGAAGCATATACCATTGGAGCGGATGGAGTTTTACTTGTTACTCCATATTATAATAAAGCAACTCAAAAAGGTCTAATTGGACATTTTACAGATATAGCGAAATCTGCAGATATTCCAGTTGTTCTTTATAATATCCCAGGTAGAACTGGATGCAATATACTTCCAGAAACGGCAGCTTATTTAGCGAAGAATGTAGATACAATTGTTGCTATGAAAGATGCCACCGGTGATATTTCACAGGTTGCAAATACAATGCTTCACTGTGAAGGTAATTTAGATTTATATTCTGGAAATGATGATCAGATTGTACCTTTACTTTCATTGGGTGGAAAAGGAGTTATTTCTGTATTATCGAATGTGGCACCAAGAGATACCCATGATATTGTTGCAAAATATTTAGCTGGTGATACAAAAGGTAGTTTAGAGATACAGTTAAAGTATTTACCTTTAATTCATGCCTTATTTAGCGAGGTGAATCCAATCCCAGTAAAGATGGCTATGAATTTAATGGGAATGGAAGTGGGACCACTAAGAAAACCTTTGACTGAGATGGAAGAAGCCCATGCAGAAGTTTTAAAGAAGGAACTTATAAAAGTGGGCTTACTTAAATAGAACGAAAAATCAAATTTACTAGAATATATATGAGATATTTGTGACTTTAAATGAAGTTTGAAAAATAATTATAAACTGTGCTATAAAATTGATAGAAACAGCAGAAAAGAGGGAAATATGACACGAATTATCATGGTAGGCTGCAATGGTAAGATGGGGCAGGTTATTTCAAGTTTAGTGAACGAAGATGACGCCGTACAGATCGTTGCGGGTGTTGATGTGTTTGATGATGGTAGAAATGATTATCCTGTATATAAAAACATTGGAGAATGTTTTATAGAAGCAGATGTTATTATCGATTTTTCATCTCCAAAAGGTTTGGATTTACTGTTAGAAGTTGCAACGAAACGTCAACTTCCAATCGTATTATGTACTACAGGATATTCTGAGGAACAGTTAGAGCAAATAAATCAAGCAACAGAACAGATTGCTATTCTTCGTTCTGCCAATATGTCTCTTGGAGTAAATGCTTTGTTAAAGCTAGTTAAAACAGCAGCTAGAATTTTAACAGAGGCTGATTTCGATATTGAGATTGTTGAAAAACATCATAATCAAAAAGTGGATGCACCTTCTGGTACAGCATTAGCACTTGCAGATGCCATGAATGAAGCACTAAAAAATGAATACTCATATAACTATGATAGATCACAGGAACGTAAGAAAAGAGATAAAAAAGAAATTGGTATCTCCGCTGTTCGTGGTGGAAATATCGTAGGGGAACATGAAGTTATTTTTGCTGGTACAGATGAAGTAATCGAATTTAAACATACTGCATACTCAAAAGCAATCTTTGCAAAAGGTGCAGTTTCAGCTGCAAAATTCTTAGCAAAGAAAACACCTGGTATGTATCACATGCAGGATGTTATTGGTTAAAAATATTATAAAAGATCTTAATTATAAGGCCATTATGGAATATTTGATTGGAAAATCAAGTAACTGTAATGGTCTTTATATTTTATCGGAATGAATAACATATAAGCGTCGTTACATAAAGAAAAAAGGGTATATTATGCACGTTTAGTCAAACTCAATGGAGTACCAAAAAAGCAACAGCTCCTAAAAATTTTATTCTATTCTAAGTTAGACTATAAAAGTTTCATAGAATTTTGATCAATTATATGATTTTAAAATACTTACTGTTGGTGAATATAATCGAGTTTTTGGGGATGATATTGATTTAAAGGATAATGAGGTATTAATCCATCAAGAACCTAAAAAATACGGAAGAGATACTATTTCATTTGATGGAGAAGAATACCAGATAAAAAAAGAAATAGAGGATACATTCTTTACTGGTAATTCTGGAAATTATGATAAGGGGCTCACAATAATTGCGAAAGATGAACAGACAATAGAACATATCTGGAATTTACTATTTCTTGAGGAAGCGCAATTTAAATATTATAATTATTATAATACCGACGGTGATAGTAATCATAAACTTGCGTTTGCACAGAAAATAAATAATATAGTAAAAGAACGATATGGTATTTCTAGAATCAGTAGTTTGGAAATGTCAAGGCAAGAATGGTATAGCACATATGGTGGATTATTATATTTGGGTAGCTTTCTTGGTATCGTATTTATGATGGCAACCGTGCTTATTATTTATTTCAAACAAATATCTGAGGGAATGGTTGATCGAAATCGATTTATTATTATGCAAAAGGTTGGTTTAAGCAATGAAGAAGTGAAAGTAACAATACGAAAGCAGATTCTAATGGTATTTTTCTTACCACTAATAACTGCTGTATTACATGTTGCTTTTGCATTTCCTATGGTAAAAAGAATTTTACTAATGTTTGGTTTAACAAATACAATGCATATATTATTATGCATCGCTGGATGCGTGGCAGTATTTATTGTGTTTTACATGATTATATATAGTAAAACTGCAAAGGTGTATTATAGTTTAGTACAACGATAGTATTCCTTGTAGGTACATTGTTTTTGTTGTAATAGGAGGCATTTATTTTGAGGAAAAAAATTTTTATTGGTTTAATGCTAGCAATTATTCTGTTCTTTATAGTCTTTCCGCTACAACTGCATAAAGAGTAAAAAAGCAATTTTTTAAGAGGCTGTTGCAAAATAGAGTTTTGTATGGATATACATATGAAATAAATCTATTTTGCGGCAGCCTTTTTATGTTATGAAATAAAAGTATAAAAGCTTTGTCCTATAATAAAAAACACTTTTAAGAATTGCATGATGTGCGAAAGCAGTTAGTTACGTTGTGACAGAGCTTCATATATTCTTAATTTTAAAGTAATATCGAAAAGGAAATCACAATTTTTTCACAAACTGATTAAAGTTTTTTCACAAATCTATTCTAAACTGGAATTGATTGGACCATAAAATGTGGTAATTAAATGGTCAAAGAATAAGGAGGAGAAGACGTTGATCGAAGTAAAGAATTTAGTGAAAAAATACGGCGAACATGTAGCAGTAGATAATCTAAGTTTTACTGTGGAAAAAGGTCAAATTTTAGGTTTTTTAGGTCCGAATGGAGCAGGAAAGTCAACCACAATGAATATGCTTACAGGGTATATTTCTGCGACAGAGGGGACGGTTTGTATCAATGGTTTTGATATCTATGAGGAGCCAGAAGAAGCAAAGAAATGTATTGGGTATTTGCCAGAGTTACCACCAGTGTATCCAGATATGACCGTGAGAGAATATCTAAATTTCGTTGCAGATATTAAAAAGGTGTCAAAGAATCAAAAGAAACAGATGCTAGAAGATATTATGAAGCGAGTTCAAATTATCGATGTAGCGGACCGACTTATTAAACATTTGTCCAAAGGATACAAGCAAAGAGTAGGGTTTGCTCAAGCTTTAGTAGGTTATCCAGAGGTAATTATACTAGATGAACCGACGGTTGGACTTGATCCAATGCAAATTATAGAAATAAGAGATTTAATCAAAGAGCTAGCAAGAGAGCATACGGTAATTTTAAGTTCTCACATACTTTCTGAGGTTAGTGCAATCTGTGATTCTGTAATGATTATAAATAAAGGAAAGTTAGTTGTTAGAGATGAACCAGGACAGTTATCAAAGCACTTGAAACGGACAGGAGAGCTAAAATTAGAAATCAAAGGAAAGAAAGAAAAGATTGAAGAGGCGTTAAAAAATATTACTACAATTGATTCTATATTATATAAAGAAGAAACAAAAGACGGTTTAATTCCTGTTCATATCTTTACTGCTGGAGATGATGATGTAAGAGAAGAAGTATTTTACGCTTTGGCGAGCGCTGGATGTCCGATATATTCTATGAATGGTTCTTCTATGTCATTGGAAGATGTTTTCTTAGAACTTACAAAGGCAGAGGAAGAAAAGCAGGATGATAAATTAGAACAAGCCGATGCAGAGTATGTAAAAAATATGGATGTATTAAATCAGACGATTGTAAACGTGCATATAGAGGGTGAGGAGGATAAAGAGAATGTTAGCGATTTATAAGAAAGAGATAAAAGCTTATTTTAACTCAATTGTTGGCTATTTATTTATAGCATTCTTTCTAGCTATTATAGGATTATATCATTATCTACAAAATATGTATGGCGAAAGTGCGAATTTTAGCTATGCTTTATACAGTATCACGATCTTTTTTGTATTGTTAGTACCAATGATTACCATGAGGATTATGGCTGAAGAGAATAAACAAAAGACAGATCAATTGCTATTAAGATGATGCTGACCACGATGGGATTGCCGGCCCATTTCGGCATGGCGACGATTG
>CAJJLI010000198.1 GCA_905192625.1 uncultured Clostridium sp.
ATTTCATCTACAGCCAATTGAACTCCGTTTTTTACAGCTTGACCATAGACAGCTGCTCCACCTGTAATAGGTCCTATTGAACCAATTTTAAAAACTCCATTACTACCAGTTCCTGGATTCGTATCTTTTGTTCCACAACCTACAAGCGTAGTTAATGCAAGAGTAAGTGCAAGGCCAAGTCCAACATATTTTTTAAATTTCATCTTCATCGCTTTCTCCTCTTTTCCTTTATATAAGCTTTTCCCCCTATATCACTCTCACAGTAAACCGTTAAAGTGACACAGCTATAAATTAAGGCGTTATGTAAGATGTATATGTTTATAACTCATCTTCAGAACGCCTTTATTCTTTGATATATCATACTATTGACTTTTTTATTTGTCAACATGATTTCAAATCAACGCTTTATCACATTAAATTGGCTACGAAATAGCACTAAATTTAACATTTCATTTATTGATAGCTCTTAAGTTCCCCACCACATTTATCGCAATACTCTAACCCTTCAAGGGTAATTCCGCCACAGTCTGGACAGACAATTTTTTCAGGGAGAATTTCTCGTTCAACAATTTCATACTCTATTTCTTCTTCCAAACCTATCTCACTTTTACTTTTAAGCCCATCCTCTTCATTTTGCTTTGTAGCATTGGTTTTTATATAGGTTTCAACTTGTACAAGCCTTTGTGGTTGAACTGGTTTTTCAATATCTTTAAGATCAATCTTCTTTTTCGGAAATACCTTTAATAACTTATTAATCAGTGGCATAATCATCTTCCTTAAATATACTTTTTCCTAAAACCTTCTATTTAAAACAAAGTGTTTCGCTTGTAAAACACTCGCGCTGGTAAGCTATCACAAAGTGACTAATTACCCTAGCGCGTAGTGACTTTTTAAATTATAGAAATTTTACTTTAACCCGCTATATCGCCATTGTCTTTCTATAAATTAAAAGATATCCTCTTCGAGACGATATTTATTCATCAAACCTTTGAAAATTTCTCCGCTGGATGGTGGTGTAAAAGTTATCGCATTTGCTCCTGCCTCAATTGTACGAAGTATACTTTCTTCCGATGGTCCACCCGTTGCTATAATTGGTACATCCGGATATTTCTTTCGTATACTTTTAATAATATCAACGGTCTTTGACGCTCCCGAAACATTAATGATATCAGCTCCCGCTTTTAGACGTTCTTCAATATCAGTACGTTCTGAAATAACAGTAATAACAATAGGAATATCTATTTTGTCACGTAGTCTACGAATTGTTTCATTTGGAGTTGGTGCATTCAACACAATTCCCATAGCCCCTTGAAATTCAGCATCTTCTGCTAGCCCAATTACGCGTTTTCCTGTTGTAGTGCCACCGCCTACACCACAAAAAACAGGTACGTCCGAACAACTAATAATTGAATGTGTAATAATCGGTTGAGGTGTAAATGGATAAACTGCAATTACAGCATTCGCATTACAATTTCTAATAATTGCAACATCCGTCGAAAATATCATCGATTTTATTAGTTTTCCAAATATTCTTATTCCACTTACTTGATTAATTACTTCTGGTACACGAATCATATGTTTTCTTAAATTACCATTGATCTCTGGCACTATAACATCTCCCATATAAAACCTCCTATCGAATATTTTCTCTCTTGCTGCACACGCGAAGCACTATATTGATTATACAAGAGAGAGAAACATTAGACAAGATTTTTTCAACGTAAGTTAGTTATAAAGTGGTTCGTAAACTTTCAAAGGCACCATAAATATTTAGTGCTCCATACCCCCATTCATTGTTTGGGTATGTCATATTCGTACGGGTCGCACCTCTTATGAATAATGTCTTTATTTCACGTGTTTGTATGGATGGTCGATTCCCTTTCACGATTCCCCATTCTAATAAAAGAGCAGCAGCACCAGCGGCATGGGCTGCCGCGATACTTGTTCCACTGCGAACACCAAATTTATTACCTGGTAATGCACCAAAAACATTTACACCTGGTGCTGCAATATCAGGTTTTATACGCCCATTCCTGGTAAATCCTCTGCCTGAATTTAAATATATACTATCTGTTACATGGTCATACGCAGCGACTGTAATTGGAGTAGTTGCATTTCCTGGATCCGTGATTGTTATATCAGGATTTGGCTTAATAAAATAAGTATCTGGACTAATAAATTCTTTAATAGGTAACCATAGATCATAAAAATTATTAAAGGTTTTTTCTTTATAGACTCGTATTTTCCATATGCCTGGACTAGGCATTGAGAACCGCATAAAGATTAACTCATCTCCAGTACGCATTTCTAAGAATCGATAATCAACATAAACAATCGTACTCTCAAAAATAAACCGTATTGTTTGACTATTATCAACCCTAGCTGGTATTTTATCAATAACTTCTCCACTTGGTGATATTAACCCAACGGAAAATACGCTAGGAGCCTGCGCCCATAACTCTAAAGCAAATCCACGCTCCCCCTCTCCAACTCGAATTTCCACGTCATCGTACTCTCCCATAAGAGACTCTTCTCCACGATAATGACCACTATAATTTGCCTCATTTCCAGTAGGCACTACCACACAATTTCCAGATAAGTTTTCGACATACCCCAAATACTCATCTAAAATTCCGGTTCCTTCATGACCACCGTAACTCGTCCCTACTCCAAGACAAATTACAAGTGGTTTTTTTTCTTCAAAAGCTCTTTCAAGAAGATACTTTACTCCCATCACAATATCTGTTTCCTGATAGCATACGGCCCCTTCTCTTATAAAAAAATAGTCTCTTAAATTTTCCTTTGCTGGCTTAAGTTTTACCATCATAATGTCTGCTAGCGGTGCAACTCCGGTAAAATCTTGTTCTATATTAATATTTCCTGCTGCTATGCTAGCCATAAAACTTCCATGACCATCCGTATCCGTACTAGGCACAACCTCTAATGGATTTTCAGATTTTAGAGCTTCATTAATTTCAGTCTCAGAGTATTGGGTCCCATAATTAATTCCTTTTGGCTTTGGTCCAGTTTGTATCGTTTGGTCCCAGATATATGTGATTCTGGTAGTATTGTCTGCATTTTTAAAAACATCCATTGTATAATCAATTCCAGTATCAATAAAACCTATAATCGTATCCTTTCCAAGTAAATTTAAATAATTTAATCTCCTAAGTCTTCCAATTCCGATATCTTCCATATTATCCATTATCATAAGACCATATAACTTGGGAAACATCGCGTTATTGTAATTAAACTTTATATATTCAGCATTGCTTTCAATAGGCAAATGGATTATAGAATACTTATAATTAACAACCTGTTCGCAGACCGTTCCAAAGTCTTTTCGTATAATGTCTAAAATTATACCTTGCTCAACAAAAAAATCGGCATAAGAATTAGAATAGATAGCATTACCACATTCCGCTTTGTTTGTATTATTCACGAACTATCTTCCTAAAAATCATCATTACTTATATTATATGCAAAAAATAGATGCCCGTTCCCAGAGCATCTATTATACATTTCTATATTTAGTTGGAGTTTTCATTCGTGCTTATAATCCAGAACGGTCCATTTGCATTCGCCCATGCTTTTGCCTCTTTCACAATAGTATTTACGTCCCATTCCTGATTGATTCGCTCCTTACTGGCGGGATCAGCCACGAGTATTTTACCCTAACTTGTTATCCCACGCAGGACAATGAAATGTCCACTTTTCGTAAACTGACCTTTCCCCATTAAAGCTACAACAAGCTTTCCTTCCTGTAAGGCAGTACTTATTTTTTGAATTGCTTCCGGAGTATTTTCAACCCCTTCTGAATTAAGACCAAACGCCTTTGCAGCATCGGGTATAAAGGAATGTAGCGATCCACTCTTTGGGTACCAGTATCCATTTTGATTCGCCCAGTTCGCCATTTGGACTGGATCAATCTTAATGTCTGTTAAACTTGATACGACGATAGACATGGACGTTGGACCACATGCGTAAACTTCCATTGTATCGGTGCCACCATAATAAGCATTTGCCCAGCGAGCATCGCTTTGCATATAATATATGACATCTATCGCACCTTTACTTTGTAATAGAGACCCCGCTTGCGCGGATTGTAATGCATCAATATATTCATTGTCAACGCCAGAAATCTTACCTGACACTCCATCCTCTGAAACATTATTGATGTCAGAATTTTCATCCGATTCATCTTCTAATTGTTCGTCAGCATTCACTTCTTGCATATCTTCATCATCGATTTGATTTTCTTCAATATAAATGTGTTCTTGTGCAATCAGTTCATTCTCACGAGACAATGTGAGAACAACCTCTTCTTCCTTCTTCGTATCTTTTAATATGTTCGACACAATCAATAATAGAATGAAAATTACAAATTCGGTTAAAAAGATATTATATAATAATTTCTGTTGCTTTTGTTTCATTAAGCATTCTCCTGCGCTATGCGTGGTGTTTTATAACTTCCACGCATCTCTATTAGAGGTGCTCCCTTCTTTTCAATATAATCTTTTGTAATCGTAACTCTACCGATGTTCTCATCTTTTGGAATCTCATACATGATATCAAGCATGAAATCTTCAATGATAGCTCGTAATGCTCGTGCACCGGTCTTTTTTTCAAGTGCTCTATTTGCAATCTCTTCTAATGCACTGTCATCAAATATTAACTCTACCTCATCATAATCAAGTAGTTTTTTATATTGTTTGATGATTGCGTTCTTAGGTTCACAAAGAATTCTTATCAACATATCCTTTGTCAAACTTTCTAAAGAAAATATAATAGGCAGTCTTCCTAAAAACTCTGGGATCATTCCAAATTCCCTTAAATCTTCTACACTTACCTTTTGAAGAAGATTTGGATCATTATCGTATTTATCCTTTAAATCCGCATTAAAACCGATGGCTGCTTGCTTATTCAATCTTTGTTTTATAATTTTATCAAGCTCTGGAAACGCCCCACCACAGATAAATAAAATATTCTTCGTATTTACTGTTGTTAAAGGAACCATCGCATTTTTACTGGTTGCGCCAACAGGGACTTCAACATCGCTTCCCTCTAGTAATTTTAATAAACCTTGTTGTACGGATTCGCCACTTACATCACGGCTATTGGTATTTCTCTTTTTCGCTATCTTATCGATTTCATCGATGAATACAATACCATGTTCCGCTCTCTCTACATCATTATCCGCTGCCGCTAATAATTTTGAAATTACACTCTCAACGTCATCACCGATATAGCCTGCTTCTGTCAAAGATGTTGCATCCGTAATTGCTAATGGAACATTTAATAACTTAGCCAAAGTCTTTACAAGATAGGTCTTACCACTAC
>CAJJLI010000199.1 GCA_905192625.1 uncultured Clostridium sp.
CAGCAATGTGACCGTCGCGTTCTTCATCGACGTATGGCCGATCGCCTCCTGTACCATCGCTGTAATAAAAGTCTTGCTGCTTTAATAAAAATGGATTCTTCCCTCCAACATAAATTCCACCATCTACATCTGTGCTATATACGCCAAATTGAGGTAAACTATTTTTAATCAGTTGTAGCTTTTCAGAATTTCCCTCAAATATTATTTCATTTCCTTTTCTTGCTACAATAAACGAATACTTGTCCTTTAACTCATTGTTAAGCTCTTTTATATAGTTTATATTCTCTAAATACTCAGGGTTCTTTAAAGCGGCTAGTTTCACACGATTATAAACATCCCTTGTTACTCGATTGAGTATTTGCAATGGGTTAGTAATCAACTGCATTGTATTTGATTCCACATCATACGTTTCTTGAATGGAGTTTACTTGATACGTAATAATTGCTTTTCCTATCCCACACACCATAAGTAATGGTAGAAATATAATAATTACAAAAGCCATTCGCAGTCTTCGTTTTAAATCCACTGATTTCCCTCCTAACTGCTATATTTCCTATATTATACCATAGTCTGTCTTTTCTTACACATTAACTAAGCATGATATTTCTTAACTTTTTATGAAACGATGGATATATAAGCGTTTATGTTATTATTTCATAAAAGTGTGCTAAAAATTGTGTTAAGTACACTCTCCGCACCTGATCCGTTTGCGTTCCCATATATTCATCCCAGCGAGGTGCGTATTTTATCACCTAGTTTTTTTTTAGCTTTTGACGGAAGTTCACTTTAATACGTTATTTCACCAAAGTCTATCCTGTAATAAAAATGGTCCAAGCAAAATGCTTGAACCAAGTTTTATTTTTATAAATATTTTTTCAATGCTTCAACTTTATCAAGTTTTTCCCAAGGTAAATCTAAATCATTTCTTCCGAAGTGACCATAAGCAGCTGTTTGCTTATAGATTGGTCTTCTTAAATCTAACATTTTAATGATTCCCGCTGGACGTAAATCAAAGTTTTCATTAATAATCTCAGTTAATTTTTCGTTGGAAACTTTTCCTGTACCAAAGGTATTTACCATGATTGATGTTGGTTTTGCCACACCAATTGCATAGGAAAGCTGAATTTCACATTTATCTGCGAGACCTGCAGCAACAATATTTTTTGCTACATATCTTGCAGCATAGGAAGCAGAACGATCTACTTTTGTGCAGTCTTTACCGGAAAACGCTCCGCCACCATGACGAGAATATCCGCCATACGTATCTACAATGATTTTTCTACCAGTTAAACCACTATCTCCGTTTGGTCCACCAATAACAAAACGTCCAGTTGGATTAATAAAATATTTTGTATTTTCATCTAGTAATTCTTTTGGTAAAACAGGCTCAAATACATATTTTTTAATATCTTCATGAATCTGTTCTTGAGTCACATCTGGATCATGTTGTGTAGATAATACTACTGCATTGATATGAACAGGTTGTCCTTCTTCGTTATATTCAACAGTTACTTGAGATTTACCATCTGGACGAAGATAGGATAATGTACCATTCTTACGAACCAATGATAACTGCTTTGTTAATTTGTGAGCCAAAGATATTGGATAAGGCATAAGTTCTTCTGTTTCATTGGACGCAAATCCAAACATCATTCCCTGGTCCCCTGCACCAATTGCTTCAATGTCTTCATCCGTCATAGTATTTTCTTTTGCTTCTAGTGCTTTATCAACACCCATCGCAATGTCTGCGGACTGTTCATCTAACGCTACAATTACACCACAAGTATCAGCATCAAATCCATATTTTGCTCTATCATATCCTATTTCACGTACAGTATCACGAACTATCTTTTGAATATCTACATAACCTGCTGTTGTAATTTCACCCATAACTAAAACTAAACCAGTTGTAATTGCTGTTTCACAAGCAACACGGCTCATAGGATCTTGTGCTAATAAAGCATCTAGTACTGCGTCGGAGATTTGGTCACAGATTTTATCTGGATGTCCTTCTGTTACCGATTCAGAAGTAAATAATAATTTGTTATTCATTGGAATACTCCTTTCAAATAAAAAAAGCCCGCATAAGCGGACTTGATAGCAATAATCAAATCCTCTTATTGTTCGATTACTCGCTCAACTTGGCACCTTCCATAACAGGGGTTGCCGTGACTTCACCGAGTCTTTACTCTCCGTCACTCTAAATAAGAGAAATTCATAAAAATTTTATTTTGTTTCTATCATCTATAATTGATTTCTTAACAGCAAGACTCAATGTATCATGATAGAATTCATTCTAAGAATGATTATTTGTGCATTTGCACGTGTTACATGTGAAATAAGAATAAACCATAGCGTATTAATTGTCAACTATTTTATTTTATATGAGAAAATTTCCCTACAACGATTCTTGTCGCATCTACAAAATTGAAACAAATTCCACCTTTCTTTTATAAAAAATAACATTTCTATACACAGATTGACATTTTTTACATATAATCCTATAATGAAACTATCACTTATCACCTATAATTTTGCCATACATTGTTATGTGTTGGAGGTTTACTATGAATTTGCTAAAGATATTAACAAAGCAGGCATCCCCTGGTATGAAGGTTGCTGAGGATGTCTATACCTTTAATAATCAGCTAATAATTCCTAAAGGTACGATTTTAACAGACAAGGCCATTACTCGAATTAAGTTTTATTCCATAAAAAATATAATGATTTCTGTGCCTGATAAAGCAATGGCTCCTGTATTAACAGATTCATATACGGAACATATGCATTCAGAAAGAGTAAAAAATACCACAGCTTTTAAAGATTTTAATAATTCTCTTTTAAATTCTACTGCATTATTAAAGAATGAATTAAATGATATCGCAAACGGGAAAAAAGAGATCCATACCGCAGATTTATATAAGCAAATCTGTACTCTTGCTGAAAAAGCAAGAAATGGAATTCATCTTTTTGATATGTTACACTGCCTAAGAGATTTAGAAGACGAAACATTTGTTCATTCTATAAACGTTGCTCTGATTTCTAACACAATGGCCAAGTGGTTGAATTTCGGAAAAAAAGACATAGAGACCGCAACACTATGTGGACTATTACACGACATTGGTAAACTCACAATTCCCAAAGAAGTAATGTTTAAAACTGAAAAACTTACCGAGGAAGAATTTGAAATCGTACGTTCCCATACCACCAAAGGGTACAATATCCTACAATCAAGTGACATTAATATTCACATAAAAATGACTGCCATCATGCATCACGAACGTTGTGACGGTAGTGGATACCCTATGTCAATGAAAGGGGATCAGATTGATCGATTTGCTAAAATAGTTATGATTGCAGATGTTTATGATGCAATGACTTCTGCTCGCGTTTATCGAGGAGCACTTTGTCCATTTGAAGTTTTATCAATGTTTAACACAGAAGGTTTTAAGAAATTTGAGCCAAAATATTTAATGACTTTTGTTGAGCATGTATATCAGACCTATTTAAATAATACCGTACGGTTAAATAACCAAGCAATCGGGAAAATTGTAATGATGAATCAATTCTCTTCTGCCAGGCCAGTAATTGCTTTCCCTGATAACACCTATGTCGATCTTACAAAAGAAACAGATTTATACATTGAAGCTATTTTATAGTGAAAAGACATCTCTTCATTTTTAAAAATATATGCTTTGATTATTATATATCATATTACATATAAAAAAATTAAGGTCTACCACAAAATAATTAAAAACTATTTTGTGATAGGCCTTTTTATTAACTAACTTTTAATTTAAATTTGCGTACTGCTTTTTCATCTTTTGAGTCTATTTTCTCAATTGTTGCTCCTAGCTCACGCATCTTATCTTCAAAATTTTCATATCCGCGTTCAATATATTCAATTTGTTCTACAATAGTAAAACCATCTGCTGCTAGTCCAGCAATTACCAATGCAGCACCAGCTCTTAAATCTGGAGCACTAACAGTAGCACCTGTTAGTTCCTTTACACCATCAATGATAGCTGTATTTCCTTCTACCTTAATATTAGCACCCATACGTGATAATTCATCAACATATTTAAAGCGGCTTTCAAAAATACTTTCAGTTACAATACTTGTTCCAGTTGACATCGCCAATACGGTAGATATCTGAGGTTGCATATCCGTTGGAAATCCTGGATATGGTAATGTTTTAACTTGTGTATGTCCCAATCGTTTTGTAGCTACAACACGGACAGCATCATCAAACTCTTCTACTTCTGCACCAATTTCTACGAGCTTTGCAGTAATCGCTTCTAAATGCTTTGGAATTACGTTTTTAACAATAATATCACCTTTGGTTGCTGCTGCAGCAAGCATAAATGTACCTGCTTCAATCTGATCTGGAATAATTGAGTAAGTACTACCATGTAATTTTGATACACCTTTTACACGAATAACATCTGTACCCGCTCCTTTGATATTTGCTCCCATACTATTTAAGAAGTTAGCAACATCAACGATATGTGGCTCTTTCGCAGCATTTTCAATTGTAGTCAAGCCATCTGCAAGAGATGCAGCCATCATAATATTGATTGTAGCACCTACACTTACTACATCAAGATAAATATGATTGCCCACTAATTCTTTTGCTTCCGCTTGTATAAAGCCATGTTGTATCTTAACTTCAGCACCAAGTGCTTCAAACCCTTTGATATGTTGGTCAATTGGTCTACTTCCGATGTTACATCCACCAGGTAATGCTACCTGGGCATTTTTGTATTTACCTAATAAAGCTCCTAATAAATAATAGGAACCACGAATTTTTCTTACTGAATCTTGTTCGATATTTAATGTTGAAATATTCTTTCCAGAGATTCTTGCAGTGTGTCTATCAATTCTTTCAACTTTTGCACCAATTTCTTCAATTGCTTTTAATAATACATTAATATCTCTAACGTCTGGTAAATTTTCTATTGTTACTGTCTCATCAGTCATAACTGCTGCCGCTATAATCCCAAGTGCGGCATTCTTGGCGCCACCGATTGTGACTTCACCAGCTAATGCTTTCCCACCTTTAATAATATACTGCTCCATTGCACACCTCTATCTATTTATTACGCAGTTAAATTAGTGTACTGCCCTTTATTCCCACTCTATTGTAATTATGCACATAAACTGCTCTTATAATTTGCTAAATAATATTTTTCTTTTTTAAAACTTAACTTTAATAATCAATTTTCTCATTCATATAATCGGGATCTCAAAGCAAGCTCCCGACGTCTTATTCCGTTTTCATTATGTTATGAACAAAAAGACGTTCATAACCTTGTTACTCCAG
>CAJJLI010000200.1 GCA_905192625.1 uncultured Clostridium sp.
GGCGAACCATGCGGGCAGACCGCAGGCGATAATGAACGGAATGGTAAGCATCAGATGTCCATCATCTTCAATATAAATAACCATATTATTTTTAGCTTCTGTCGAAGAAAGCCAAGTATTTGTTATCGTATTTTCCGATTGTAGTTTTACTGCAATGGTGTATACATTATTTTGAAACGTCTCTTTTTGACTTATTTTAAGTTGGTTTTCAGACAGAAAAAATATAATACTTATTACTATCGTTAAAATCGACCCAGTCATTACAGTATAAATAAGCCTTAGCTTTTTTCTTATTTTTACGTACATCTTCGCCTCCACCCAGCCATTAGGTTCACTTATATTTATCTTAAGCATTCATGTTTTTCGAATCGTTTTTGCATGTATTATTTATATGTATCGAATTGCACCTACTTCTTAAAGCACAGTTCTATCACTTCGTTTTTATGTATGCCCTAATTATCTGTAACTTCTTCCAGGCGATATCCAATACCATAGATTGTTTTTATCTTAGTCCCACTTTTGGTAGAACTAAGCCTTCTTCGTAAAAAATGAATGTAATTGTCGATGTTTCCATCTTCTACATCATCATTTCCCCATACTCTTGATAAAATCTGTTCTCTTGTTATAATCTGTTTCTGATTTCTAATAAAATATTCAAGTAATGAGGCTTCTCTCTTTGACAATGTCATCTTCATATCTCGTATTTGTAACGTTTTCTTAATTACATCATATTCTAAGTCTGCAAATTTCAAAATTTCTATTTGCTCTATTTGTCTAGGTCTGCGCAATAATGCACGTATTCTTGCCAGTAATTCTTCCATCGCAAAGGGTTTTATCAAGTAGTCATCTGCTCCAGCATCTAAACCATCAATCCTGTCATATATACCGTTTAATGCAGTCACCATGATAATAGGAATTGTAATACCTTGTTTCCTTATTTTTTCTGTAATTGTACGCCCATCCATTTCAGGTAACATACGATCTAATATAATAATATCGTGTACATTTCGATTTGCATGATAAATTGCTTCATCCCCACTATGACATGCATCCACTTCAAATCCTTCTTTTTCAATTTGTTGACACATAGTCTCACACAACTCTTTATCATCTTCAACTATTAATATCTTCATTGGTAAACATCCCCATCATTTCATTTATTTTTTTATAATTTCCAATTCATTACTGCAATTATTTGAATTATATATGATTATATTTCCAATGTAAAGCATACATATGATATAGATACATACGGTCCTAAGTCTGTCCTTCCTATTAAATTTATTAGGTGACTTAGCACCACTTGTGTAGTTCCTCATATATTATAGAAGAAGGAGGTACCAAATATGTCACACGTTTTAAAGATATCGTTTATTGGTGGCGATTTAAGACAGTATTATATGGTACAACAATTACTTTCTAAGGGTTATTTGATCGCTGTATATGGTCTTTCGTTAAATGACTTAACGGAAAATGTATATCATGCAAAATCTTTAAAAGAAGCAATGAATTTTAGCAACATCATAATTTGTCCTATCCCATTTTCACGTGATCAAAAAACGATTTTGTCTAGTGATACAGAAAGTGATTTAAGCATAAGCAATTTTCTATCTGAGCTTAATTGCTATCATCAAGTATTTGGTGGGAGTTTTAGCAAGGGACTTCGTGACGAATTAGAAAAGAAAAATGTCCCAGTATATGATTTCATGCAAATGGAATCCGTAAGCATTGCTAACGCAATTGCTACTGCAGAAGGTAGCGTTGTTGAAGCAATTACAAGAAGTCCAGTGAATCTACATGGTTCAGAATGTTTGATCCTTGGTTTTGGTCGATGTGCAAAGATTCTTGCAGATAAGTTAAAAGGTCTCAATGCTTCTGTCACTATAAGTGCACGAAACGAAGAGTCGCTCGCTTACGCCAATGCCTATGGATATCATACTTTACCGATAGCGATGCTTGCAAAAGGGCTTGATCATTTTCAATTTATTTTTAATAGTATTCCGTCTATGATTTTAGACGAATCTTTATTAAGTCATGTTAGAAAAGATGTTGCAATCATAGACATTGCATCCAATCCAGGTGGAACAAATTTTGACTATTGTAAGCAAATGAAAATTAACGCTTCCCTTTGTCTTGGACTCCCTGGAAAATATGCAGCGAAAACCTCAGCTGAAATTCTTAATTCCGCTATCTTAAACATCATTGGTGATACCTCCTCAGTAGAATAGGAAAGAAAGTGATTTCATGACAATTAAAGGTTTAAATGTTGGGATTGCTCTTACTGGCTCTTTTTGTACATTTGATGCCGTTATTGAGCAAATAAAAAAAATAAAAGAAGAGGGGGCAAATGTCATCCCTATCTTCTCATTCAATTCACAGCACATTAATAGTAGATTTGGTAAAGCAAGTGATTTTATGAAAACAATCACAGAACTTACAGGTAATGAACCAATCCTTACCATAGAAGACGCAGAACCTCTGGGTCCAAAAAATAAAATAGATATTCTTGCAATTGCACCTTGTACTGGTAACTCATTAGCCAAATTAGCTAATGGTATTACAGATACACCAGTTTTAATGGCAGCAAAAGGACATATTAGAAATGGTAAACCATTGGTTATCTTTTTATCAACCAATGATGCTTTAGGAATTAATTTAAAAAATGTAGGTTCTCTTATGAACCTTAAATACCTATATTTTGTTCCTTTTGGTCAAGACAGTTTTCAGAACAAACCAACTTCCATGGTATCTCATATTGATTTAGTTATACCTACTTTGGAAAGCGCTCTTGATGGTGTTCAGCTACAACCAATTATTCGCTCTCCAAAACAATAATTTTATCACTCTATTATTAGATTAAGATTTATAAAAATATAAAAAACAAAACATTAACTTAAATTAATGGCTATCGCAAATTGATTGTATTATTCTTATATGTTTTACTATACAAAACAAAAAGAATAATCTTCACTTACGATAGCCATTTTTTAATTTACAGTATTCTATTTTATTTTAATCGTGCTACCTTCCATACTTTTCTTCAACAACAATTGTTTTTCGATTCTTTCTTTTAATTCACTAACATGGGATATGATTCCTACAAGACGATTACCATTGGATAACGATACTAGTGTTTCGATCGCCTGATCAAGGGAATTGCTATCAAGGGAACCAAAACCTTCATCGATAAACATCGTATCTAGTTCAATGCCTCCTGCATAACTTTGAATGACGTCCGATAATCCAAGAGCTAAGGAGAGTGAGGCTTTAAACGATTCCCCACCAGAAAGAGACGTCACTGCTCTTGTCTTGCCCGTGTAGTAATCCATCACCTCAAGTTCAAGCCCTGATACAACACGGTAGTTACTTGCATCTTCCTTTCTTCTAAGCTCATACTGACTATTTGTCATCTTATACAATCGTTTATTTGCTTCTGCGATGACTTGATTAAAATAAAACGCTTGTACATATTGCTCAAATGGGAGCTTTGCTTTGCCTCGCAATTCACCATTTGCCGTATTTGCCAAATCATTCACTTGCAGATAAGCAGCCCTTACTTCCTCTTGTTCCTTATATCGTTTCATCGTATTATTGTAAATTGCTTCGTTGTTCTGAATGCGGTAGTATACTTCTTGGATTTTACTTTCTAAGAGCTTTCTTTTT
Source organism: uncultured Clostridium sp. (assembly GCA_905192625.1). Lineage (GTDB taxonomy): Bacteria > Bacillota > Clostridia > Lachnospirales > Lachnospiraceae > Lachnoclostridium. The sequence continues at coordinate 3,664 of CAJJLI010000200.1, forward strand.
TCTTGCAATTCTTCTTGTCTTACTTGATAAGCTGATACATCAACCTTTACCTTGTCTTTTGTCACGTTCTCTAAGTACGCCAATCGTTCTGATATACTTTGGCAGCTTCTTTGATATAGCTCTATCTCACCCAATATTGCTTCAATATCTTCTTCCCTCATTAATACGCTTTGAAACTCTTCCTTTGTAGCAAACTTCGCCTTTTCCAAACATAATTCAAAGGTTTCTTTTGCTGCTTTTAATGTATCTGATAGCTCATTTTCTTTTTTGATGTTTTCCTTTAAAATAGAACTCAAACGAATCCATTCACCATCACACACAGTAAACGCTTCCACTGCCTCATTACGTTCTCTTTGTAATTTAGCATACGCAGATTGCTTCTTTAAATAGATATCCTTTGCTTCTTCCATAGAGTTTGTTTGCAAATCTTTTTGTAACATGGATAAGTTTGCTTCTATAGATGCGATTGTTGACCTAGCTGCTTGAAGCGTTTCTTTATCCATACCGCTTTTATCTTCTAACGCCTTTAGCTCGTTCACAATATTACTTAAGTTCGCTTTTTCCTTTTCTTTGACCCCAAGCTCCTTTAAGACCTCAGATAGAGAAGCAAGAACCTTTTCATACTGTGCTTTATACTCATTAAACGACTGAACAATTAATTCTTTGCAATTTTCCTTAGTGTAACTTGGTAAAACTTCTTGTAAGTTTTTCTCTACCTTTTCCAGTAATATTGCAACTTTGGTGCGTTGGTTTCTACAATCAGCCATGCATTCTGTTAATTCATTGTTGATGCCCTCGACCTTTTGCTTTAACTCTTCTAGTGCATCCTTACTTAAAATGCCATCCAGTTGCGCGGCCTTACTCGGATGATGTTTGGACCCACATACTGGACAAGGTTCATTGTCAACTAATTGCGTTGCTAGAATCCCCGCCTGTCCTCGATAATAAAGCAATTCCGCTTCATGAAAGCTGTTATAGATGTTTAAATATTCTACTTCTTTCTTCGAGTAGATTTCTTCAAATTTTCGCCTAGTTTCTTCTTCCAAATCAATTCCTTTTAACTCTTCATAAATCCCTTTTAATTGTTTTAGAACTTGCTCAATCCTATTTTTTTCTTCTTTTATATCAAACGAATCCTTCTGAAGCTTTTCATATTCGTTGACTGCCTTCATGGCTTTTACTTGCTCATTTTGAAGCACTTCCTTACGAATATTTAGATCAGCTTCCCTTTTTTCCAACAATACAATATGACTTTTTGCATCACTTAATTGTTTCGTTAGCTCTATCCTTTGTTCTTGTTTTGAAACTTCTTCCTTTATTTTATTCATCACTACTGAGAGTTCTCTCATTTGCTCTGGATAGTCTTCTGTTTTCTCTTTTGCTTCTTTTAACAGTGCATGCTTTTTATTTAAGTCCTGTTCTTTTCGCTGTTGTTCTTTAATTATCGATTCTAGAGTTTCTAGTTCCCTTTTTATTCTAAGATAATTATCATAGCTAGGCTTCACTGTATATAAGGCTTTTTTTGCTAATGATATCTTATGTTCTTTCTCCAAAATCTCAACAGAACGTTTTGCTAAACTCTCTTGTTGTTCTTTTACTTCTTCTATTTCATCTAAGAATCGGTTTACCTGTACCGCCTCTTGATACTCTTTAATCAG
>CAJJLI010000201.1 GCA_905192625.1 uncultured Clostridium sp.
AGAAACAAAATATGTTGTATGCAATGGTGACGAGGGCGATCCTGGTGCTTTTATGGACCGTAGTATGATGGAGGGTGACCCTCATCGATTGATTGAAGGTATGCTTATTGCAGGTATTGCAACCAAGGCGAACCACGGATACATTTACGTACGTGCAGAGTATCCACTTGCAGTGGCACGTTTGCAAAATGCAATTGCATCTGCTACAGAGTATGGCCTACTTGGCGATAATATTTTAAACTCAGGATTCTCTTTTGATTTAAAGATTAGTCAGGGTGCTGGGGCATTCGTTTGTGGAGAAGGCTCCGCATTAACAGCCTCCATAGAAGGTAACCGAGGAATGCCTCGAGTAAAACCTCCTAGAACCGTTGAAAAAGGACTTTTTGAGAAACCAACCGTATTAAATAATGTAGAAACATTTTGTAATGTACCACCAATTATTTTAAATGGTGCAGACTGGTATAAAACCTACGGACCCGCAAAAAACCATGGCACCAAAGCATTCGCTCTTACCGGTAATGTTAAAAATACTGGATTAATCGAAGTACCAATGGGTACAACATTGCGTGAAATTATTTTTGATATCGGCGGTGGTGTAAGTGGCGGTGAATTTAAGGCGGTGCAAATTGGTGGACCATCTGGTGGTTGTTTGTGTATCAATCCAAGCGAGGACCATCTTGATTTACCACTTGACTTTGATTCACTAAAAAAGGTTGGTGCAATGATTGGTTCTGGCGGACTTGTTGTTATGAATGACAAAAGCTGTATGGTTGAAGTAGCAAGATTCTTTATGAATTTCACACAGAACGAATCCTGTGGAAAGTGTGTTCCATGTCGTGAAGGAACCAAACGAATGCTGGAATTATTAACTGATATTGTTGAAGGTAGGGGTACACTAGAACATATTGATATGTTAGAAGAACTTGCAGAAACCATTTCCGCTACAGCCCTTTGTGGACTTGGAAAAACAGCAGCCTTCCCTGTGATAAGTACATTAAAATATTTCCGAGACGAATATATTGCCCATGTTGTAGATAAGAAGTGTCCAGCAGGACAATGTAAGGCGTTGACTTCCCTTCAAATCAAAGCTGAGCTTTGTAAGGGCTGTACAAAATGTGCTCGTATCTGTCCTGTGGGAGCAATCCGCGGTGAATTAAAAAAAGCACATACAATCGATATCGTCACTTGTATTAAGTGTGGTGCTTGTAAAGACAGCTGTAATTTCAAAGCAATAATTGAGGCTTAGCAGGAAGGAGAAATGTTATGTCAAAATATATGATTATTGATGGTAACAGAGTCGCATTTGACACTGAACCAAATATATTAACTTTAGTTCGTAAAGCAGGAATTGATCTCCCGACATTTTGCTATTACTCAGATTTATCGATCTACGGTGCTTGCAGAATGTGTGTTGTAGAAGATGAATGGGGTGACATTATCGCCTCATGCTCTACCCCACCAAAAGATAAAATGGAGGTAAAAACCAACACTCCAAAACTTCATCAGCATCGTAAAATGATATTAGAATTACTTCTTGCAGCTCACTGTAGAGATTGTACGGTATGTGATAAAAATGGAAAATGTCGTCTGCAAGAATTGGCACATCGCTTCGGAATACAAAGCGTACGTTTTAAAAACAATACTGAGGAGATGGAACTTGACACATCATCAACTTCCATAGTCCGAGATCCTGGCAAGTGCATTCTTTGCGGAGACTGCGTAAGAATGTGCAATGAAATACAAAATGTTGGCGCCATTGATTTTGCTCATCGTGGGGCAAAGATGGTGGTGAGTCCAGCTTTTAACCGTAAAATTGCAGATACAGACTGTGTGAATTGTGGTCAATGTGCCGCTGTCTGTCCAACCGGAGCCATAACAGTAAAAAGTGATTTAAAATCAGTTTGGAAAGCAATCTATCATCCAAAAAAACGAGTTGTAGTCCAAATAGCTCCAGCCGTTCGTGTTGCTCTTGGAGAAGAATTTGGCCTTTCTGCTGGTGAGGATGTAATCGGTAAAATCGTTGCTGCTTTGCGTCGCCTTGGATTTAACGCCATCTTTGATACTTCAATTGGCGCTGATTTGACAATCATGGAGGAAAGTAAGGAATTGTTAAATCGATTAAAAGAAGGTAAACAGGATTACCCATTATTTACTTCCTGCTGTCCTGCTTGGATTCGTTACGTAGAAACGAAACATCCTGAGCTACTTTCATCGATTTCGACGTGTAAATCTCCAATGCAAATGTTTGGTGCAGTAATCAAAGAACATTTTAAAGGACTTGATGAAGCGGAAGACATGGAAACAATCTCTGTAGCTGTTATGCCTTGTACTGCTAAAAAGAATGAGGCAGCACGTGATGAATTTAAACGCAATGGAGTTCCAGATGTCGATTACGTTTTAACAACAACTGAGATTGTAAAAATGATCAAAGAAATCGGAATTCAGTTTAATGAACTGGACCCAGAAGCTCCGGATATGCCATTTTCATTATATTCAGGTTCTGGCGTAATCTTTGGTGTAACTGGTGGCGTAACGGAAGCTGCCGTACGCCGAGTAGTTGCTGATAAAAGTCCAAAATCACTCAAGGATATAGAGTTCTTGGGATTCCGTGGAATGGAAGGGGTTAAAGTATGTGAACTTCCTATGGACGACCAAGTATTACGTATTGCTGTTGTTAGTGGCTTAGCAAATGCAGAATTGTTAATCGATAAAATAATATCCAAAGAAGAACATTTTGACTTTGTTGAAGTTATGGCCTGTCCTGGTGGCTGCATTGCTGGAGCGGGGCAACCATTTAGTCATAAGCCAGAAAAAGAAGAACGTGCCAAAGGTATGTACCGTGCAGATAAGGTGAGCCAGATAAAACGAAGTGAAGAAAATCCTATGATGCTTTCTTTATACAATGGTCTTTTAAAACATCGCACACATGAGCTATTACACGTTCATTATAAATCATAAGCATACACGTATTATTGGGCGTTTATAACGCCTAATAATACAAATACAGAGCAATGTAAAAATTCTGCTATGCCTTGCAAATCCAACGGTACAAACCATGTCACAACATAGATATACCTTGATACTGTTTAATACACCACGCAAATAAATACATGAATCCCCAATCGAATCGTATAATTATTATAAAGTACTCAAACAAAAGAGAGAAGTACATTAAGATGAGTAAGTAAATGATGTAATACATATTTAAGAAAGTGGGGTTGCTTATGCAAATAAAAGTATGTATCGGTAGCGCATGTCATGTGAAAGGTTCTTACAATGTAATCACCACCTTGCAACAATTGATTGAAGAAGATGAGCATGGAACGGAAATTGAATTAAAATCTGTATTTTGTTTGGGAAATTGTAAAAATGGAGTATCCATTCAAATTGATGAAGAGCCAACAATATACGGTGTTTTACCACAAGATGTAACCAAGTTTTACAATGAAATCGTAATTCCTAAATTAGTTTAAAAAAGAAGGACTTTTGCTAAGAATTCCTTAATCGGATTTCTATTTGCAAACGTCCTTTTTTCTATTCATTCTCATATGCTTTTACTAAGTTCTTGATAAACTCGTAAGTTTTTGGAGTCTTTTTTCGCACCATTTCCTTATATGTATAATACTGCTGGACACTCTCTGCAAAATATTCTCTGGAATCATTGATAAAATATTCGGCGTATCCAGATTGCTTACGTTCCTCGTTGTAAATAGATATCCACTCATCACTAAATGAAATATAATTATTACTATAATCAAGTGCATGTCCAAGTTCATGGATCACAGCACTTGCAATGTACCCTTCGTTATTCGATACATAAATACGTTTCTTCGAATATATAGTTAAACCAATCGTATTTTTTGTCTTTGATTGATAAGTATTTTCTATGTTCCTAGTGGTAATAATGAAGGTCCAACCTTCCTGTGTTATTTCTTCAATAAATGACTTAGGTAACTTATCAATATAATTAATTGCGATATCTGCATAGGATTCATGCGCCCCATCCTCAAGCCAGATTGTCATCCCATCGTAATTTTTACTTCTTTGCGGTAGTTCAAACACATCAATACCACCCAATTGTTCGATTCGTTTATTCAACTCATTGATATAGGTTTCCTTCTCTGTAATTGTAACGGAGCTACTTTTTGCCATCACTTCGTATTTTTTAATTATCTTGTCCGATAGCAAAGCATTTGCATTAAGATCTTCAATTTCCTCTTTCAGCTCTGATATTTCTTTTATTAAAAGCTCATTGTTTTGTTTCGTCTGTTCATTTTCTTCCGATATTTTTTTAATATCATTTTGTAAATTAAAATTTTCAACTCTGACCTTACCAATCTCGTCCTGTAACAAATTGGAAGAGTTATTCATAACTGTAATCTGTTTTTCATGATTCATCTTCATACTAGTAAAAAACAATATTGAAATAACATTACAACAAATTAATGCCGTAATAAGTACAACTAAAAGCTTGCGGCTTTTCATAGTAATACCTCCAAAAATAAATGTATGTCTTTTTTTGCTTTTCCTTTTGTCTATATTACCTGTACATTTATTCTTACAATTTGGTATCCTTACGTAATTTTCTTAAGCTCCTACATATACGTTTGTACAACCATCTTTTGATTAATATTAGTATTATACCATATATTTACTTCTATAAATAGTCTAAAATAAAAAAGAAATGCATCATTACAGTAGTGACTCATAAATCTACTGCAACAATGCAATTTTTCTTTCTAACTTAATAAATAAACATATGGCATGTTATTTTTAAAATTCTTTATACATTTCCTTTTTCGCTCCACATACTGGACATTTATCTGGTGCTTCGTCTAAAACCGTATGTCCACAAATAGGACAGATGTGTACGGACTCTAACTCAATATCCTTACCTTCTTTTGCACACTCTTGTGCTTTAGCAAATAAGTCAGCGTGAATTTTTTCTGCTTCTAATGCAAAATGGAAAGAACGAATTGCGCCTTTTTCTTCTTGGAACTCTGCTGCGTTTAAATACACTGGATACATTTGCTCTACTTCATGCAATTCTCCATTGATTGCACCTTGAAGGTTGTCTACTGTTTTTCCAGTACCAAAAACTGCACCAGCAGTTACAGTAGCATCCGCTGTTTCGCCTGCAATTTCATTAAAATGATTGTTAGCATGTACTTCCTCTGCATATGCAATTGCTATGAAAAGTTTCGCTATGTTTTTAAATCCTTCTTTTTCAGCCATTTTAGCCCATGATAAATATCTCATATGAGCCATACTTTCTCCACCGTATGCTGAATGTAAAAAATCACTTGTCATTGCATTT
>CAJJLI010000202.1 GCA_905192625.1 uncultured Clostridium sp.
AAGCCCTCTCCATTGCCGAGAAGCTGCCTCGCCAGGATCGCATCCATGAGATCATGCAAAACAAAATCTTGCACAATGGCAGACAAAGGATTTAGTGCATTTTTTAAAATAGGAATCAGATCGGTATGATTATTTTCTAATACTATGTAATCACATCGCAATAAAATATCAGAGAAACGGCTATAGCTGATTGATTCGAGTTTATTGACCTCCAACTTGTTTCCGTTTGTTCCAAATTCTACTTCGGCTATTGCCATTACCTTCAAGCCAGTCAACATAGCAGGATTATCAGGATACGAAATTTTTATTCTTTCAAATTTTAATAAATCCGGTTTTTTATCATCCAAGTTTATACCGTCAATCAATATGCCGCAATCAGTCAAGAATCGCAAGCATTCAATGCTTTTTGAAATGGGGATTTTCGTGTTGAATATATCGTTACCGACGATAAGGGACCCGACGTTTTCTGATAGTTCACCATGAAAACCTATGTTCAATAATAAGCATTTCACATTGTGAAGGAATGAAAAATATACCGAAATAGTAACGCGGTCATCGAATTCGTGAGCATTCTTTTTATGATTGTCATACAAATCCCCATCAGCAATCAAAACATCGCAAAGTTGATACATGAAATTTCTAAACGCAAGAACTCCTTCTCGGATGTTTTCCTCATTTGAAATACTTTCAAACATAGGATTAATTCCATATGCCTCAGGTATTTCTGGGGTAATAACATTTTTTAAATGTTTTGCCATATCTTTGAGTGTCTTTCCCATTTAGTTCACTCCTTTCTTTGTAAAGCCAACTTTAAATTTTTCAATTCTTTCAGACTCTGAACCTTATAACCTCTCATATTCACCAGCTTTTTGGCTGTATGCGGTGTCCTAACCTATTCCGTCGTCTGCTCAGTTAGTTCATTTACAGTTTTTTGACTAAACAAACAAGTAATTGCGTACACATTTTCATATACTGCATACGATTTTGGTTAATAGAATCCATATTCAGGGTAAAGTGAGGAAACATTATTTTTAGAGGTATGAATTTGAATAACCAAAGGAATTTCTTTATCGTATTTAATTGTTGTTTTATCAGTCAAATACGATGTTGTTGTACCTAATCCCTCAAATTCAAAATCACTTTCGGATTTATAACTGATAGAGCCTTTATGTTCCACAGCTGTTCGCAATCCCAAGCCAATGTTAACAAAAGTTAATGCAATTCTACTTTTAGGTTCATTAAGTCGTTGACCACCTCCACCTGTAATCAAAATCCACTCATCACCTTGCAACTCATAAGTATTTATTTGCAAAGACTGTACAGTATCATCTACAACATATTCCAATATATAAGGCGTTTTTTCCGAACCAACAAATTCCAGAATCGATTCTTCCTCCTCCGTTAAGTTGGCTTTTTGAATATACATTTCATTATTCGCTGTATCTGTCAGCGAACAAGCGATTAAAGCTAATAATATCGTCATGATGATTAGAATACTTGCTATCTTTTTCATAAAACGTTCTCCAGTCTTTATATAAAAATTTCTTGATAACACCTATACTTGTATTACTTCAAGATTATACTTAGTTTATGTTAAATTTTACCATACTCACTCCTATATCTCAAATAGATAATGAGAATACAGATTCTCATTGCTAAATTATCTAGCAGATTCTAACTTTCATGGACTTAACCGACTATATCAACGCATTAGAAGATTTCAAGAAAAATAGTACAGATTCAATTATTAAACATTGGGGAAGTATTGAGAATTTCGACCTATTTATTAATAAAATAAAAGAAGATGAAGCTGAGGTTGCAAAACTTGCCATTCAGCAATTCGGTAGTGTCGAAAAATATACCGAAGCCATGAAATACAATTTAGATCACTTTTCTGAAATAATGGAAAAACAAATGACCGATGATGTGAAGGAAATTATGACACAAAGTGATGAGCTGTATACAAAATTAACTGCTGACCTATCAATAGATCCAACTTCTGATAGTATTCAGAATATCGTACGTGAAATCGACATATTTATGCACAAACACACAACGAATGAGCTTGCAAATCACGATTGCTGGAAAGATACGATTGCTGTTTATTCCAGTGAATTTGGAATCGAGAGTACTGATAGAAAATATGGAACTGGATCAGCCGCTTATATTGTAAAGGCTTTTCAATGTTACTCCAATCATTATCACAATAATAATTAATAGAGAAAAACTAGAGTGAAACACATAAAGAAACCTCGGAAACCCTTATAAAAATGGGCATCCGAGGTTTTTAATCCTTTATTCAAATTCAATCGTAGCAGGTGGCTTTCCAGTACAATCATAAAGTACTCGATTCACACCCTTAACTTCATTTACAATTCTGCTTGAAACTTTACCAAGTACTTCCCAAGGAAGTTCAGCAAATTCAGCAGTCATGAAGTCAGTTGTTGTTACAGCACGAAGTGCGATTGCATAATCGTAAGTTCTTTCATCACCCATACATCCAACGGACTGCATGTTTGTTAATGCTGCAAAGTACTGACCAATGCTACGGTCTAGACCAGCATTTGCAATTTCTTCACGGTAGATTGCATCTGCCTCTTGAACGATTTTAACTCTCTCAGGTGTAACTTCACCGATGATACGGATACCAAGTCCTGGTCCTGGGAAAGGTTGTCTAAATACTAACTTTTCAGGAATTCCAAGCTCTAAACCAGCTTTACGAACTTCATCCTTAAATAAATCACGAAGTGGTTCTACGATTTCTTTAAAATCAACGTGCTCAGGTAGACCACCTACGTTGTGGTGACTCTTAATAACAGCAGATTTACCAAGACCACTTTCGATAACGTCTGGATAAATTGTTCCCTGTGCTAAGAAATCAACGGTTCCGATTTTCTTTGCTTCTTCTTCGAATACACGAATAAATTCTTCACCAATGATTTTACGTTTTTCTTCTGGTTCAGTAACACCAGCTAATCTATCATAGAATCTCTGTTGAGCATTTACACGAACAAAGTTAACGTCAAATTGTGTTGTGAAGACTTCTTCTACTTCATCCCCTTCGTTTTTACGTAATAAACCGTGATCAACGAAGATACAAGTAAGCTGTTTTCCAACTGCCTTTGAAATCATAACGGCTGCAACAGAAGAATCTACACCACCAGATAATGCACATAGAACTTTTTTGTCACCGATCTTTTCACGAAGCGCTTTGATAGATTCATCTACGAAAGAATCCATCTTCCAATCACCAACGCATCCACATACTTCATATAAGAAGTTGCTTAACATCTTAGTTCCTTCTTGTGTATGAACCACTTCTGGATGGAACTGAACTGCATAAAGATTTTTCTCTACATTTTCTAATGCAGCAACTGGGCATGCATCAGAATGTGCAATAATGGAGAAACCATCTGCAGGTCTAGAGATATAATCCGTATGGCTCATCCAGCAAATTGTTTTATTAGAAACGTTTGTAAATAGCTTAGAAGTAGTTTCTACTTCTATTTCAGTTTTACCATATTCTCTAACAGGTGCCTGAGATACCTCGCCGCCTAATAAATAAGTCATTAGCTGTGCACCATAGCATATACCCAATACAGGGATTCCAAGTTCAAAAATTTCTTTCTCACAACGAGGTGCATCTTCAGCATAAACACTTGCAGGTCCACCTGTAAAAATGATACCCTTTGGATTCATTTCCTTGATTTTTTCAAGACTCATATTGTAAGGATGCACTTCACAATACACATTGCTTTCTCTTACACGTCTAGCAATGAGCTGATTATACTGTCCACCAAAATCAAGTACAATTATCATTTCCTTATTCACGTTTGTTTCCTCCTACGTTATAACTTTATAATTAAAGTTATTATAACCAATAATCATATTTTGTATTTTACAACATTTTATATCAATGTTCTAGTCCTAAAATATTTTTTACTATTTGCATAATTTTATTGCATCATATATCAATGTATTATACACTTTTCAGTGTTTGACGCCATATTTTAAAAGCAAAATTGAAATTACTACAAGTTTTACAGAGTAATTTCATCATTTTATACAATTAAATTGTAAACAATTAAATGACTTTTTTTTTCAATAAAGCCTATTTGCCCTTGAAAACATTGACTTTTGAGTATTCTATGCTAAAATAAATAATATGATTTTTGTGTATTTTATAGGTTGTATTAACCCAAAGTTAATAATCGAAACATACCTATAATTCAATAGTTTTTTATAGCAACATTTATTTGGTATAAATAATGATTTGATATAACGATTGGAGGACTTTTTTATGAATCGAGTTGAACTTAAGCCAGGAGTATATTCTGTTGGTGCTGTAGATTGGAACATACGTAGTTTTCATGGTTATTCCGCGAATCGTGGTGTAACTTACAATGCATATCTTATAATTGATGAAAAAATTACTCTAATCGATGCTGTTAAAGATGTTTTTGCTGATGAACTACTTGCAAGAATTTCTGATATTGTTGACCCTGCGCGCATCGACTACATTGTTTCTAATCACGTTGAAATGGACCACTCTGGAGCATTACCAGCCGTTGTTAAGGCTGCCCCTAATGCTACAATTGTAACCTCTTCTCCAAATGGATTTAAGGGATTACAAGCACACTATGGAAGTGATTTTAAATTCTTACCAGTAAAAGCTGGTGATACTTTATCTCTTGGAAAACGTACACTACAGTTTGTTGGCACACCTATGTTACACTGGCCAGATAATATGGTAACATATTGTCCTGAAGAAAAGATTTTATTCTCAAATGACGCCTTTGGGCAGCATTATTGCACAAGCAAGCGCTTTGATGATGAAGTAGATTTAAACATTGCAATATTTGAAGCTCAAAAATACTATGCTAATATTTTAATGCCTTATGGTGCTCAAGCAAGAAAAGCTTTGGACATTGTAAAAGAATTAGATATGGATATGATTGCTCCTAGCCACGGTATTATCTGGAGAAGTCACATTGATGATATTTTAAAACAATACGAATACTATTCAAACGATGAACCAGACGACGTTGCTATTGTTGTTTACGATTCCATGTGGCACTCCACAGAGAAAATGGCTTTTTCAATCGCTGAAGGTTTTGCGAGAAAAGGACTTACAACTAAGTATTACGACTTAAAAGTTAACGAAATGTCTGACATTATGGCAGAAGTATTGAAAGCGAAATACATCGCAGTAGGTTCCTCCACACTCAACAATCAAATGCTTCCAAACGTTGCAGCATTCCTTTGCTACTTAAAAGGTCTTGCTCCTAAGGGTAAGAAAGCTTTTGCCTTT
>CAJJLI010000203.1 GCA_905192625.1 uncultured Clostridium sp.
ACCAATATCGTTTTAAAAAATACCGGAAAACAATAAGCACCCGCAAAATGAACAGGACTTAAAATTACCATCCGACCGCCTCATTATTATGGTACAACGTAAAGGTAGTGACATCATTGTTCCAGTTGGAGATACATTACTGTTAGAAGATGATAAAGTTGTCATGATAAAAGTTGATCATGCCTTAGAAATTCCTAGTGTTGATGAAACTAACAAAGAATAAAATATTAATAATTTAAATGTCTATGAAAGTAGCAGAGAAACGGATTTGGATCTATAATTACTGTAATGTTATGAACGACTGCATAACTTCACTCATATAATACTCACAAAGGACTTTAAAAGGAGTGAAATTATGCCACAATACGGGCCTCCGAGTTCTCCGCCGCCTACAACTATCCCTAAAAAACCAAAGAATTCATATATTATTGACTGTATGTACTCCTATACGTATGTATGGCCAAAGTATGGAACCCCTTTCTGGTTTTATCCTACAAGAGTGGAATATGGCGAGACTTCGGGTTATATATGGACTGGACGAATTTGGACGTTCTATGGATTTGATCCAGATTATATTGATCAAGTTGCATGCTATCCCGTTCCTACCCTTTACTAGAGAATATAATCGTCTCTGCACTATATCAAAGAGAACATGGAAGTATGGCAGGAAGAGTGTGCGGAAATTGATGATTTTTAATAATGGATTCTAGTTATCCAATGGGGAGTTGGCGTAGAGCTGACTCCCCATTACTAAGATGTGGATTGATTTAGCATTGCAGCGATGCTAATCTTAGATAATAAATTATCCGGGAATTAGAAAATTTCGAAAGAATGATTTATACTCTCGGATTTTGATTGCGATACTACTATGAGACTCGGTGTTGTTACTAGATTTTATTCTTAAGTATGGGTAAAGTGTAAAGTTATTTCATCACGAAAAACCATGCTGCGGTAATTGGCTTTATTTTTTTATCTTTTTATATAGTAAATGAAAATAGCATGTGATAAAATTTAGGTAAATTATGGGAGGGATTTTACAAACAAAATTCGAGTTTAAATGACCATGTGACTGTACAAGGTTTAGGTACAGGCGTTAGTAATATTTCATATGGATATACCTATACCGTGAAGGCTAACTAATCATTTTGAAATGAGGTAAATAGATACAATAAAGTTGGATGATACCAAAATAAGGAAACACAATATGAAAACTAACATTGTGTTTCCTTAAGTAATATAGTAGTATTTAATAAACAGCCTAGTTGAATACAAGGGAGGTAGGTATGTGGAATAGAATTATTAGTTTACTAAAAGCTTGCTGTCCTTTTATTATTATGGCAATAATAATTATTATGTTTTTTTTGAAAATTGAATGTGCAACATATGGGGACTATACCTTCCGCATCCAATCCGGTGGAAGTGAGCTTAAAATAATTTCTGGGACGGATCATGTAGGAGACACGATTGAGATTAAAGATGATAATGTAAGAATTGATGATAATCAATATTCTTATAGTGTAACTGAAAAAAAAGGAAAAAGTTACAATATAGATTTTACGATGCCAGATGGAGGTTACTTTACGTTTAATCAGTCTAACCCGTCCAATGTCTCTTTTGTTAATTTTCACAATAGCTTTGAAGATGTAGGTCACGGCGGAAATTCATCGGAATTAAACACAGATAATCGCGAGCTGTTGATTTCTGCTGTTTTTGTTCATTTAAGCGTTCTTGAGCTTTATAGCAAAATGACATCCTATTTCATCGTATATACAATATTCGTAATGACGGGATATTATTTTTACTTTAAACCACAATTGATTTATAATTTGTATAACAAGATATTTAAGAGGAAAAAGAGAACCTTAAATATAGTTAAAATCAAAGTAGCTATAATTCTAATTATGATTCTGAGTTTGTTGACAATTTTTCTGTTAATATAGAACAAATCCCAAACTGATTGTAACATGTGGAACTGTAGTTTTACAGTGGTCCTCATGCCAAGGACACTAAAAAAGAGATTATAATGGGCTGTTGCAAAATTAACTAATTAAGTTATTTTGTAGCAGCCCATTTTTTGTCCTAATATACCACTAATAAATTATTCAACCAAAAGATGCTACGTCTTTTCAGGATGGTTATCAACTAGTTTCATCTAAATTTTGAATGATGAATTCCTCAAGATGATTCGGTTCGTTTATTAAGCCAATTGGAGAAATGCTATCATAATAATGAATTTAGTTTATCGTTTACTTGTTTTAATAAATAAAGATATTGTCTTGTCATTTGTATTGCATAGGGGTTTCCATCTTTTATATAACCTGAGAATTTCTCAGCTATTTCTTCATCCGTAAACATCCAAGGCTTTTGGGGACCAACAAAATGAATTACACATAAGTTTTTAGATAGGCCATTAATACGATAACCTTCTGAGTTTATAAACCAATGCAATGAACCGACAAACGCATTATACTTTTCGTCAAGATGTAGTTCTTTTTTATTTGGCCAATCTTTATAATAGTATTGAAGTACTGTTTGATCCCCAAAATAGTACTCTTCTTTTTCAACTATTGGCAACACAGATAAAATTTTATCTACTAGCCCCGCTTCAGGAACAGCCACAAATGTTCCTGAGTTTAGTACATCACTTCCTGGGTCCTTTACTGCAGACATGTGAGGTTTATCAAATAATTCATCTATATTCTCAATGACCATCATGTCACTATCTAAAAAAACTATTTTATCGAATTCGATTAGATCAAAAACCAATAGACAATCAAAAGTGTTATTCCAGTAATTGTATCCTACTCTTTCGTTCTGCACTTGTAACTTTTTGCTTGGTAATATATTCATTTCTTTGCGAATCGTTGGAATTCCCAATCGATTTAATGTGTTCTCAACTGAATGTGAAACTTGGCTTGTCACTAAAACTACTAGTTTATACTTGGAATTAACAAGCTTTAATGATTCATTTAATACTAATACACCTTCAAGGTAATTATCGGTAGATAACAGTGTTATATAGGCGTACTGCAAAAACTCATCTCCTTTCTAAATTACATATCATATTATAATATTCAGTAATACAGCGTTTGTGATATAAATCTACAATAAATTTGCAAATAAAACAAAAATCATCAATATATAAGTCAGAGTTGTTGATAGGAATAATAAAATTGTATATTTCGGTAAAATTAATATAGCTAATAAATACAAAAAAGAACAAGAATAATGGCTTGTTTTCATATTTTGAAATGATTACTATGGAATCATAAAGGAGAGTAATTATATGCAGTTAAATAAGAGACGAAAAATAAAGTTTCCTAGCCATGGCTCAAAAGTTGATCTTTTTTTAGAACGAAAATTTGGCAGTAAGATGTTTACATATAAAAAGATATTTGCTATGTTAATTCCACTTATATTGGACCATTTCTTCATAAATGCAATTAATTTACTGACAACTGCTATGATTAGTTCTTCTAGTCAAGAATCTGTTTCAGCAGTTAGTATGATAGCTCCAGTATCTATGATAATGTGGGCTATTTTTAGTGCAATTTCAGTGGGCGGTACAGTAATTGTTGCACAGTATAAGGGGAGTGGTGAGGAAGCAAAAATTCGAAATGCTGCTGGGCAGGTCATGATGGCTACATTTTTAGTTGCGATTGTTTCATGTATAATACTTGTAGCCTGTTCGGATGTACTGGTAAATCGTATGTTTGGAGCGGCTGATAGGGTTGTGATTCATAAAGCACGCAGTTATCTTATTGGAGTAGCCATTTCTCAGATTTTTCTTTCAATTTATATGGGGGCATTTGCAGCATTTCGCGGTATGGGTGCCACAAAGATATGTTTGCAGTTAACGATAATTATAAATGTGATACATTTGTTTGCAAGTATGTTATTTATTAATGTTATGCATCTTGATATCCTAGGAACAACTCTTTCTTTAAACATAGCACGATTCATAGGAAGTGTTGTAGCGGTTTGGTTACTAATGTATCCTGGGAGTATATTACGAATATATCCTAAAAATATTTTTAAGATTGATAGAATGATTTTAAAATCGATATTCAAACTTGGAATACCATTTGCACTTGAACAAGTCTTTTTTAATGCCGGAAGTATGATTGTGCAAACTTATATTGTGCATCTTGGAACAATAAATATAGCAGCAAATGCCATTGCAAATTCAGCATTTACTATTCTTTATTCGGCAGGTCTTGCTGTGGGAACTTTAGCAACCACCATTGTAGGTCAATGCATCGGTGCGGATGACAAGGAATTAGCAGGGCAATATGGGATAAAAATGGTTCGTCTTGGAACAGTAATGTCGATAGTTTCTATTGTTTTACTATTTCCATTGATGCCGGTTATATTAAATATGTATCAAGCACCACCAGAAACGCTTTCTTTAATTTACAAATTACTTCTGATAGCCATAATTCCGATGCCGTTTTTTTGGTCAACTTCCTATGTAATGCCAAATGTACTTCGTTCTGCTGGGGATGCAACGTTTAGTTCCATTGTTTCACTAATTACTATGTGGGCTATTCGTGTAGGTTTTGGATATATATTTGCAATTACATTTGGTTTAGGTGTGTATGGCCTTTGGATCTGCATGGGAATTGAATGGGCAGTACGTACTTTGGTTTTTTATTTACGATATCGTTCAGGTATATGGTTGTCAAAGGCTTCAATAAAATAAAAAGAAAAAGGTTCAATAGCAACAGTGTCAGTGCTTATTGAGCCTTTTTTTAGAGATTACTTTTGGGTAATTTTATGAAAGCAGAAATGGCGTATACACCAACTTATCTTAAAAACCAAGAGGAATACCAAGCCCGATAAAGGCTAACAGTAATATTGTCCATGATATTAAGAAAAAGATGGAGTATGGAAACATTGTGCTAATTAAGTTACCAATCGTAAAGTCTTTCTTATATTTTTTCATATAGATTAAAACAACACCGGCATAACTCATTAGCGGAGTAATAATGTTCGTTGAAGAATCCGCTAAACGGTATGCTGCTGCAACTACATCAGGAGTCATATTTGGATTTGCCTGATATAACATTGGTATGAAAATAGGACCAAGCAACATCCATTTTGAAGTAAGACCACCAACAAATAAATTAATGATGGCAGTTACTAGGATGAAACCAATAATTAATAGTATTGGAGATTTGGCAAGTCCTAGCATTTCAAGTGCAGTAGCTCCAATATAAGGGACATAGTTGCCAAGATTGGTATAAGTTAATAAAGCTAGAAAATAATAACTAAATAATGTTAAAAATATAACAT
>CAJJLI010000204.1 GCA_905192625.1 uncultured Clostridium sp.
CAGATTCAGTTCGGCCATGCCATTCGACGTACGCAACTTGGCAAGCTGCCCGTATGAAATGCCATCGGATTCATCATAACTAAGGAATTCGCATGCTCAATCACCCCGCTTAGATGATAGGGCAAAGAACAATTAGAAAATGATACATTTGGTCCACGTTCAAACATAATTATCTCATCTTCTTCACTTAATCTGCGTAATCTTGTTGCTGCAGAGGCTCCACCAGCAACCCCACCTACGATCAATATTTTTCTCATATAAACTCCTTCCTTAACTGCTTGCTATGAAACATTTACTTTGTTGCAATTAATCTAAATGGCATACGAAAACTTTCGTTTTCTTATCTTTTTTTATCATCTAACAATAAAATTAATGTTACCTTTTTACATATAATTCTTATCTTTTTCAATATCATTTTTCATTATTTATTTTTTATGTAATACATGATATATCATATCATGTATTTAATCTGTAACTTTGTCACGAAACATACTATATTCATAATCTATTATTTCATTAACCACAACCGTTTATAATCTCCAATCGCTATACACAAGCGAGCCTCCGATAACTATTCCAGTTTCATTATACTCCAAAGGAACAAATAAAACCAGTTTCGTAATAGACACTTAGGGCGAATGCTGTCACTGAATAATACTATTCTACTATAAGATGTCTTGAGCTTCTTATAGCATTTTTTATATAAACTACAAAAGCTTTTTTACTTTTTCCCACCAAACAAAAAATGTTCTTAACGCATTCAAGAAATTTGCTTTTATTTAATAGTACAAATCATTTGTTCCCCTATCCACTCTACAACAAAAAACTAGAGATCCCCCACACACTAATGTGTACGTAATCTCTAGCTTCCTCATTTTTAAATACATATATATATTACATACGTTTTAATAGATAATGAACGTTTTTCTTTTCACCAATCACCAAAAGATGATCCCCTGATTTTAGGACATAATCAGCAGATGGCATTAACTTCATCTTACCTTCTTTTTTGATACCTAAAATACTAATTTGATATTTTGTTCGAATACTCAATTGACTAATACTATGATTCTCCCACTCTGGTAACACATTAATTTCGTAAATGGAATAACCTTCGGTTAGCTCAATATAATCAAACACATTTCTTGCACTGCATCGAATCGCTAATTTTTCTGCAGCATCTCGTTCGGGATAAATAACCTCATCAGCTCCATTGCGTAATAAAAACTTTGCATGAATGTCTCGGTTTGCCTTACTGATGACATACTTACCACCTAACTCTTTTACTAGACTCGTGATTTCCAAACTGCTCTGAAAATTATTTCCGATACACACAAAGCACATATCAAAATTTCCGATTCCAAGGGCTCTTAAAACTTCTTCATTCGTACAGTCACCAATCTTTGCACTTGTAGCAAAAGGAAGCATATCATTAATACGATCTTCTTGTTCATCAACGATCATAACTTGATTTTCAAGATCATTAAACTTTTTACATAAATGTCTACCAAAGCGTCCCATTCCAATGATTAAAATAGATTTCATTTTACACCGATGCCTTTCTATTGCGTATTTCATTTCAATTTGAAGGCTCTTAACTTAGCCTATAATAATTTTCTCTGTAGGTTGCAACAAATGAGATTTTTCCTTTTTTGAAGTAAAGGACAGCGCAAATGACAAGCTACCAATACGTCCAAAATACATTAATAACATAATAAATACTTTTGATATATTACCAAGTTCTCTGGTAATACCTGTTGACATACCAACAGTTCCTATTGCTGAAAATACTTCTAATAATACATCTGTTAATGGTAATGCGTCAATACCACAAACAATCAAAGCTACTGTAACTGCTAAGATAAGATTCGTACTACAAACTGCAGTTGCCTTTCGTATGGAATCCTCTGGTAATCTACGATTAAATACATTGCAACCATTCGTATTTTTAATGTTGGAATATAAAAATAACAGTATAACTGCTACACTTGTTGTTTTTACACCACCAGCGGTAGATCCTGGACTACCGCCAAAGAACATCAAAATAACAGTCAAGAACTTACTTGCTTCACTCAAGGCTGCCACATCCACGGTATTAAAACCTGCCGTTCTTGGTGTAACGGAACAAAACAGAGAACTTAATATCTTATTTTTTAATGACATATCTTGCATAACACCATTTTGTTCAAGTAAATAAAAAAGAATTGCTCCACCGATTAATAACAAAAATGTCATAGTAAGGACGATTTTCGTATGTAGCAAATACTTGCTAAAATGTAATTTCTTTTTTGATATATCATCCCAAACAATAAAACCGATACCACCAATAATAATCAAACTCATAATAACTAAATTAACAACAATGTCCCCTTGATAACCTACCAAAGAAACATATGCTTCTTCTCTACCCATCAAATCAAATCCAGCGTTACAAAACGCAGAAATCGAATGGAATATCCCATAATATATTCCTCGCCCAACACCCAGTGTTGGATAGAATCTTAAAAATAATAAAATAGCACCGATCCCTTCAAACAAAATGGTACCTTTAATAATCTTTCTCGTGAGTCTTACGATACCACCGATTTCTAATGTATTTACACTCTCCTGAAGAAGACCTCTTTGTTTTAAGTCTATACGTCGATGTAACAACAGTGCAAACGTAACACCGATTGTCATAAATCCAAGACCACCGATTTGTATCAAGATTATTATTACAATTTGCCCAAACACGGTCCAATGCTGAAATGTATCTTGAACAATTAATCCAGTTACACAAGTAGCACTAGTTGCAGTAAATAATGCATCTAAAAACGTCGTCTCTCCAGGCACCCTAGAGGAAATTGGGAGTAACAATAACAAAGTCCCGGTCATAATTAAAGTGAAAAAACCGAGCGCAATCAACTGCGTTTGTGTAAGTTTATTTTTAAATAGCGAAATCATAAATTATCTTGCCTTTCAAGCTTTTTCTTTTAGTTTTCTCAATTTCTTTATTATTACTATACTTTATGAAAAGAATTTTTTCGATTGATATGTATTAATAATCACTTAACTATAATAATCATTTTATTAAGATATCATTAAGAGATAGAGAAATCAATAATTTTTGCATTAATATTTTCGATTTGGTATTAAGATAGTATAAAGATTGATCAATAATTCTATGGAGGATACAATTTTTCCAAAGCTGAACTTTTTTTCAGTGGAAATAATGAATCTAAAGTCTGCATTTATCTTAAAGCTTATAACCTGCTTATTATTCGATTTAATTAAAGCTGCAACGATTTACGTTTTTATAAACGTTCATTCATTGCAGCCATAATTCACTTTTTATAAAAAAATTCTTGCAATATTAGCAAACAGAGCACAAACAATAATTCCTATTATGGTTGGTGTAACGAAAGAAACCAGCGTCCATTTTTTACTTTGTGTTTCCTTTCGAATCGTTAAGCAAGTCGTAGAGCACGGCCAATGCATCAGTGAAAAAAGCATCGTACTAATTGCAGTAACTGCATTCCATCCATTGTCCATAAGTAACTTCCTTAAAACATCCAAGTCATCAATCTCTAACAAACTCCCCTTTGCCAAGTAGGTCATTATAATAATTGGCAAAACGATTTCATTTGCAGGAAATCCAAGGATAAATGCTAATATAATCACACCATCCATACCCAAAAAACGCCCAAAGGGATCTAAAAAATCCGAGCAATAATATAACAAACTAGCATCTGCAATTTTTATATTCGCCATTCCCCAAATAACAAGACCTGCTGGCATCGCTATCACAACCGCTCTACTTAAGACAAATAGCGTACGATCAAAAATAGAACGAACAATCACTTTCCCAATTTGTGGTCGACGATAAGGTGGTAACTCTAAAGTAAATGATGACGGTATTCCTTTTAATATTGTTTTTGATAACAATTTTGACACCAATAAAGTCATTACAATTCCCAGCACTATAACGAATGATAAAATCGCAGCAGACAATATAGAAGAATACCAGCCAAATGCTGTACCTACAAAAAACATGGAAATAATAGCAATTAGGGTAGGAAAACGTCCATTGCACGGCACAAAATTATTCGTTATAATTGCAATCAAGCGCTCTCTTGGAGAATCTATGATACGGCATCCAACTACACCTGCCGCATTACAGCCAAACCCCATCATCATTGTAAGAGCTTGTTTTCCACATGCACTACAACGCTTAAAGCAACGATCAAGATTAAATGCAACCCTTGGCAAAAATCCAAAATCCTCAAGTAAAGTAAATAATGGGAAGAAAATTGCCATCGGCGGTAGCATTACGGATACTACCCATGCCAGTACACGGTACACCCCTAAAATTAACATTTCATATAAAAGTTTCGGTGCATTTATCCATATAAAAAAATCAAGCAATCGATCTTCAACCCAAAACAGTCCGCTACTCAGTAATTTTGATGGATAATTTGCGCCTGTGATTGTCAACCAGAAAATCCCCAACAACACAAGGAACATGATTGGAAATCCAGTGATTTTGCTTGTAAACAAGCGATCAAGTCTTCTATCTCTTTTGCTATACTCTTTTGATTTAAAATGAATGCAAGCTCTACTAATTTCCTCAGCTATTTTAACAAAGCTCGCTGCCATATCATCATTGAGCTGTTTTTTAGTCCTTAATCCATGTTCTAATCCCTTCTCTTGGTTAGTCCTTAATCCATTCTCTAGATCCTGCTCTTTGTTAGATAACAGCTCTTTTAAGCGTTCATATTCTTCCTCATTTATTTCTATGTAAGAATGAAGCGATTTTAGCAAACTCTCATCTGCATCCAGTAATCTTGCACTTAACCAACGCTTATTCGGATATTCTGGAAAGGCTTTGCTTACAAATGGTTCAATCTCATCCAGTAATGATTCAATATATAGTGGATATCTCATCTTGGATTCTGCAACCTTTTCATATAACATTTTAGAATCTGCTTTCTGTCGATATATCTCTTCAGAATCTACGTCTTGTTGATATTCCACATCAGATTCTACATCTGGTAGATTTATCACTTTAGAATCTATGTCTTGCCGATATGACATATCAGATTCTGCTTCTGGTGCATAAGTCTCTTCAGAATCTACATCTTGACGATGTTCCACTTCAGATTCTGTATCTTGTAGAATTATCATTTTAGAATCTATGTCTTGCCGATATAACACATCAGATTCTGCTTCTGGTGCATAAGTCTCTTCAGAATCTATCTAGGAATGCCTTTGTATGGAGTTCGTACGTGTGCGATTGTACGGGACGACAG